>JBITAD010000543.1:0-7257 GCA_044439945.1 Blastopirellula sp. JB062 | reverse complement strand
CATGCGTAATTGGAATGATCGCACCAAGACAGTGCTGGGTCGCTGCCGGCCGCGACAGCCGTTGACGTCGCCTCTTCGCTCTCTTCTTGAGCTGCTGCAAACGCCTGAATCTCGATATTTGCCGAACCTGGTTGCGCTAGGGCCTGCGCCCCTAATTCGCCGAGCACGAATCGTATTTAACCCGCAAAGCGGTTCTCGCGATCGCAGATTCAACCCACCCAATTCCGGGTCGATTTTCATGACGACAGACGCTTTCGACAATCTCTAACGTGATGGGAAAAAACAAGTTATGAGCAATTATCTAATCGTTACCTACACCCGCTTCGCAGCCGAGATGCCGGTTGCCGTTCATCGTGCCAATTCGCTCGAAGAGGCCCGACGTTTTATTCACGATTTTGAGCAGCGCGAACAGCCGTTAGCCGCCGAGATCGTGCTCGATCGAACCGGCGATCCGCATGGCGACTGCAATTCGGCCGCATAAGCAGAGCGGTCTGTTTTTGTCATGTTTTTTTAAAAGGAAAACAGGAAAATCACTTCCTGTTTTACCTGCGGGACGCTATTCTAAATATCAAACAGGCCGATTCTGATTTCCAAGAATTTTCGCCGTTTCTGGTTTTTCAAGTCTTTGAAAGAGAGAATTCATGACCACGCCGGTGGTTTCCAGTCCGACCGACGTCGATGACCGCTATCACGTTCCGAGCTTGGTTCGCGCTCTGCAAATTTTCGAACTGTTGGCGCTAGAGCCCAATAGCTTGGGCGTCTCGGAAATTACAACGCGACTTTCGCTGCCGAAAAATAGCGTTTTCCGCATCCTGACCACGTTGGCCGACTATGGCTATCTGCATCGTGAGCCGGAACAAAAGCGATACGGCCTGTCGCGCAAACTGCTGACTTTGGGTTATGCGGCGATCGATGAGATGAACCTGGTCGAAAAGTCGCTGGAACCAATGCGAACGCTACGCGACGCGACGCAAGAAAGCGTGTTGATCGGCACGCTCAACGGCAACCATGGCGTGGTGTTAGAACAGGTCGTCAGCCCTCAGCCGATCAAAGTGATGATCGAGATCGGGCATCATTTTCCGCTGCATGCGGCCGCGCCCGGCAAAGCGATGCTGGCTTTTCTTAACCCTAAAGATCGAGATGCGATCGTCGACACGCTGGAATTCAAACGCTTTAACCAACGCACGATTACCAGCAAAGCGGATTACCTGAAAGAGCTTGCCCAAGTTCGGCTCGACGGCTATGCGGTCGACCACGGCGAAGAAGTTGAAGACATCCATTGCATCGCCGCACCAATCCGCAATCGTCGCGGCGAACCCATCGCCGCAATTTGGGTAACGGGTCCAAGAACTCGTTTGACCGAAGGACGATTTGCACGCGTTCGCGAAGCGGTTCTCGAACAAGCAAGCGTCATTTCGGAACGTTTCGGCTGGGATGCCGGGCACGACCACGCGTTCATTCGTAACTGAGGTTTCGCAATTCAACTTTTCATCCCGAAATTTCTCATCCTCTTATCTAGATCTCTTATAGAAGGAATTTTCTCATGAAGAAAATCGGATTCACATTGGTCGAATTGCTGGTGGTGATCGCCATCATCGGGGTCTTAATCGCCTTGTTACTGCCGGCCGTTCAGCAAGCGCGCGAATCGGCCCGGCGTATGCAATGCGCCAATAATCTCAAACAGATTGGGCTAGCCCTGCACAATTACAGCGATACGTTTCGCTCGTTTCCGACAGCCGGCATTACGACCAACCAATTAAGCTGGAACGTCTTTATCTTGCCGTTCATCGAACAGTCGAACCTGCATGATCAAGTCAACTTTACGCAAGCGACTTTGCAGGGAGCAGGCAAAAAAGAGATCGGCATTAACCGGGTCGACGCCTTTCTTTGTCCCAGCGCGACCGACGTTTACACAGGGTGGAAGCATGACGATGCGCAGTTTCCTTCCGGCAGCGGCGTCGAACCCTATACGACCCACTATTTAGGCGTCATGGGCCCCAGCGGTACCAATCCGCAAACCGGCGACGCCTATCAGGTCACCGCCCAAAGCGTCGGTCATTACGGCGGATATGGACAACAAGGCGCGTTAACTTTTCCAGAGCCCGCTCGCTTCGCTGACTTTACCGACGGCACGTCGAACACCTTCGCCGTCGGGGAAGTCTCTTGGAGCACTTCTTCGCAACCGAACGCGACGGCCAGAAACTGGGTGTTTGGGGCGAACGGCGATTTCAACAAAGATGTGCAAAACCGCGCCTTTCCCACCTCAAAAAACATCTACTATCCGCTTAATACCAATATCACCAGCACGTTTAACAATACCTCTTTCGGCAGTCTTCATCCTGGCGGGGCCATGTTCGTCAATGCGGACGCATCGGTCAGTTTTGTAGCGGAAACGATTAACGACGACATCTACTTTGCGACCGCTAGTCGTGACGGCGGAGAAGTGGCCGAAGCTCCCTAAGCGGACCTCTTGAAACCGAAATCGTAGCACGAGCGAAAGGAAGACCATGAATTGTTTTGGGCGGCGACCGAACGCAATTGCGGGGTTTCTCGGCGGAGCGGCGATCATCGTGATCGCGGGGTGCGGCAATGTCGACTCCGGCGTTTATCACGTCTCTGGAGAAGTCACCTTCGAAGGACGTCCCGTCCCCGCCGGAACCGTGCTGTTTCAACCTGACGCTTCGCAAGGAGCAAGCGGGCCGGCTGGGCTGGCGATTATTCGCGATGGCAAATACGACACGGCCGACGCAGGCGGAAAAGGAATTGTCGGCGGCCCGCAACGCGTGCGAATTACTGGGCTAGACGGTAAGCCGGCCGACATGGCCCCCAACGGCGTGCCGATATTTCGCGACTACTCGACGACGGTCAAATTACCCAGCGCCGACACGACCCACGATTTCGCCATTACGAATCATAGATCGAGAAGAAATTGACCTGCCAGGCAACCGTTGCGCTAACATCCCCCCCCTCATCTTCCAGGTACTCATTCACGATGATTGATCGACTCAACTATTGCGAGCGTCCTATTCGGTCCTGTCTTCATTGGCTGCCGATCTTCTTTCTGTTTGTCAGTTCGCCCACGATTTGCCCGGCTGCAAACGACGCGCCCCGGCAGGTCGACGCCGACTTGCTGATTGTCGGCGGAACCGAATCTGGATGCGCCGCCGCCGTTCAAGCCGCCCGCATGGGAGTAGCGCGGATCGTATTGGTCAACGATATCAAGTGGCTCGGCGGACAATTTAGCGCCGAGTCGTTAGGCGCAATCGACGAAAACCGGGCGCACGATTACGACGGCACAGTACCGATTCCGCGTAGCGGCATCTTCCGTGACGTGATTGACGCGATCGAAGAGAAAAACGCCGAACTTTACGGCGGAATTCGTCGCCCGGGGAACACCCGAGTCATCACGACCAGCCGGCCTGTCGTTTCAGAAGAAGTCTTCCGCCGCCTGTTGGCGCCGTACGAAGCGTCAGGGCGAATCGTCCGTTTTTCGAACTATCAGCTCAAAGACGTCTTATTGAACAAACGGCGCGTTCAAGGCGCCAACTTCACCGCGACCGACGACCAACCGCCTCTGCGGGTGCGGGCGAAGTTGACGATCGACGCCAGCGATTGGGGCGACGTCATTCAAAAATCAGGCGCCGCATGGGACGCCGGCATGGACGCAAAAGCCGAATACCAAGAACCCAGCGCGCCCCTCTCCGGCGAGCCGGCGACCGACTTTAACCCGATTACGTGGTGCATGATTCTAGAAGAGCAAGATGAGGAAACCTTGTTGCCCAAACCGCCTGGGTATGACGCGCGTTATTTCACCGGCAAATGGGGCTGGATCGACGAGAACTTCGCCTATACTTCGCGACGGCTTGTAGACGGCGCCGGTTTTGAAGAGATTGATCACCCCGACGTTCTCATGATCAATACGCCGCCGATCGATTATCCGCTTGACGTATTTCCCGCCGACGTCGCCGCCGCATTGGAAGCGACCGAAAAAGGCGCCTCTCAAAAATCATTGGTCGCCATGACGCGCGAGCAACGCGAGATCGTATTTGCCGACGCGCGCAATCACTCGCTGAAATTCTATTACTATCTGCAGCAAAGCTTTCCGAAATTTCGCCGCATGGCGCTCAGCGACGAGTTCGGCACGCCTGATAAATTGCCGCCGAAACCGTACGTGCGCGAGAGCCTGCGTTTGAAAGCGCAACATGTCGTACGCGAGCAAGAGGTCCTGGGCGTCGAGAGCCGATCGAATTACGCGACGGCGATGTTTCCCGACGCCGTTTTCTCTTGGCAGTTTGAACTCGACTTTCATCCCACCCGGCGATCATGGACCACCGAGCAAGGCGCCAAAGGGCCTTGGGAAGCAGATTTTCGCGGCCATCGCCGGTTTGGTCGCGGCGGCACCGGCCGCGCCGTCTTTCCTTTAAGAGCGTTGGTTCCGGCCGAAACCGCAGGCTTGCTCGGCGCGCAAAAGAACCTCGGCTATACCAGCATCGTCAGTTCTTCTTGCCGCCTGCACGACCAGTCGATTCACGCCGGCCAGGCCAGCGGCGCCGTCGCCGCCGTTAGCTTGCGTCACAAGGTTGATCCGGCTGACCTGTTTTTACAAAAACCGCGTTTGGCCGAAATTTGGTCAGGCCTGCTGAATGTCGAAGATGGAGCTCCGTTGGCAATCTGGCCGTTTGCCGACGTCGATCCGTTCGACCCCGGGTTTGTCGCCGTTCAACAACTGGCGCTGCATCGCTTGCTAACGCTCGGACCTGCCGATACTTCGTTTCAGCCCGATCAGCCCGCCAGCGAAGCTTGGCTCAAACAATTGCTGCAAACGATCGCCAAAGCGGGCTATGCTCCGCCGAAATTGCCGCCCCATCAGCTAACGCGCCGCGAAGCGGCGATCGCCATTTGGTCCGCCCTGGCCGATCAACCGACTCCTGATTGGAACCGTCAGACGCCAGAGGACGCCGACGCCGACGGAATCCTAGACGTCTCTGATCCGCTGCCGTTCACGGCCGGCGCCGCATCTTGGCGCCCCAATCCAGCCCGAGACGGAAAGCCCGACGTCGCGCTCCAACGTTCGCCCAACGGTCGCGCCTTCAATTTTACGGCCCAAGCAGCGGAAGAGCCGGCAGGTTTCCAGAATGACATCGGCGCCCTTTATCGCAAAGAGCGCGGATATGGCTGGCATCGAGACCTGACGGCCAATACCCGCATTCGCCCGGCTGTAAGACCGTCATTACGGCATGGATTCGTCTTCACGCGTGAACAAGACGTCTGGGAGTGCGATCTTAAGAATGGCCTTTGGAACGTGACCGTTTGTCTGGGCGACTCCTCTCACGAGCAACCCGATCAACATTTATGGATCGAAAACGAGCCGTTCGCCGAGAATATTGATACGCTTGCCGGTCAACATTTCGAGCGAACTGGTCAAGTCGAAGTCAATGACGGGCAACTCACCCTGACGCTCGGCGATCGGCAAGGAGGAAGCAATACCTGCATCAACTGGCTAATCCTGGAACCGGTCGAGCCGGGGGCGAAATAACGATCTTCTCGTTGTTTTTCGGCGACCGCTTGCTTCTTCAGCTTGCTCGCGAACAATAGACAGGATCATGATTCCGTCTTGCCGCCAGCTTCATTAAGGACTAATCTAGTCTTAGAAGCCGGTATTTATCATGTTCAATGCATTAACCTCCCACATCTTGATTCTTGCGCTCTTCAGTTGCCCGCTGTGGTGTAGCTGGGCTTCTGCGCATGGCATTGCATGCTGCGGAGAGTGCGTCGAATTAGTGAATACGGCTCCAGTCGCTCAGGTTACGGCAGCCAGCGACGAGAAGACCCTTTGCCACTGCTGCCGCAAGGCTTCGCTCGCTTCCGACTTGGTAGAAGCTGGAGCCCCTCTGTTTGATTGCCCCCATCAGTCGCCGGGGGCAGATTGCGATCATTGCCAAGGCATCTGCGGCGGCGCGGTCGTTGCGAACGGCGGCGATAGCGACGCCAGCGAGATGAAATTGCCGTTGCTGGCGACGTACTATCATGGCTCGCTATCTGTCGAAGACCTGTGCGATCATGCTTTCGGTCGGCGACGATTGGCCTCGCACGAACGACCACGCTTGCCTAACCGACAGGCGACTCTATTCGTAATGCACGTCTTGATCTTGTGCTAAATCGTAGACGCTGACGCCCGCATCTTGCGGCGTGCTCTTAAATGCGTCTGGCTCACTGCGTTATCGATTTGCGCTTGTATCTATCTTAGTGCTAGGAATGCGATCATGTTTCGCACGTTACCGTGGGAATATGCGGTCCGCAATTTGTTTCGACGTCCGCTGCGCACCCTGCTAACTTGCGCCGGCTTGGCGCTGGTTGTGGTGTTAGTGCTGGTGGTCGTTGGGTTTATTCGCGGGCTCGAGCGATCTTTGTCGGTCAGCGGCGATCCGCGAACGGCGATCATTTTTTCGTTAGGGATGGGCGAGAACCTCGAATACTCGTCCATACCGATGCGCAGCAGCGACCTGCTCGCCGCCAGCGTACGCGGCATTCAGCAGCGGTATGGGCAAAATTACGTCTCGCCTGAACTCTTCAGCGGTTCAGAGATCAAAGCGGCCGATTTGCCGGCCCTGGCCATGGGATTGGTCCGCGGCGTCACCCCTTCGATCTTGTTAGTGCGCAGCCAAGTCGAGCTTGAACAAGGCGCCTGGCCGCAGGTCGGCGAAGTGCTGGTCGGTCGCTTGGCGGCGACCAAACTAGGTCTGCGACAAGACGTGCTGCGTCCGGGCGATAGCTTGGAATTTGAGGGGCGCAAATGGAAGATTAGCGGCGTTTTCTCGGCTAGCGGTTCGGCTTTCGAATCAGAAATCTGGTGCCGCTTAGACGAGTTGCAACAAGCGATGAAACGGCAGGATTTAAGCGTCGTCGCGGCGACGATGAGCCCCAACGCAAGCTTTAGCGAGGTCGATCTATTCTGCAAAGAACGACTTGATCTTGAACTGCAAGCGATGCGCGAGACCGAATACTACGAAACCCTGCAGCGCGATTATCAGCCAATTCGGTCGTTAGCATGGCTCTTGGTTTTTCTAGTCGCCGGCGCCGGCGCTTTCGCCGGGCTCAATACGATGTACGGCAGCGTGATGGGGCGCATTCCAGAGCTGGCGACGCTGCAAACGATCGGTTTTTTGCGACGATCGGTCGCGTTGAGCTTAATCCAAGAAGGCATGCTGCTGGCCGCGACCCGGCGCCACCTCGTGCGCGTGCTCGGCAAGGACGCGC
>JBITAD010000542.1:0-7271 GCA_044439945.1 Blastopirellula sp. JB062 | reverse complement strand
GAGACGGCTCGTCGGAACGCGTCCCGGCGTCTCGGTTAGCGCACGCACGTATTCTTGCTTCGGCTTCTTGGCGCGAACCTCGGTCGCCTCTTTTTGCATCGCTTTTAGTTCGTCCGCCGCTTTTCGGTTGTACAGATAGAGCGAACCGGCTGAGACTTTCAAGTTCGGATGCCTGCGGAAGATCTCTTTTTGCTCAGGCGTTCGCTTTTTCACGTCCGTGGCGAAACCGGTACGGGCCAATTCATGAATCTCGGCGGGCAGTTTCGCCAATTGCTCTTCAAAGGTCGCCTGGATAAACTCGTTGCGCTTCTTCACGACGGCGGCGTCGATCACTTTCGCTTCTTTCTCAACCTCGGCCGCCGCTTGCCGATCTGAGTCGGTGTAGAGCGAGACGAGTCGCTGTTTGGGGTTTTTCCATTTTTCCCAATCGTACGCCGGGTCAAACACCGCGCGAAAGCGATAATAATCGGCCTGCGAAATCGGATCGTAGCGATGGTCGTGGCACTGGGCGCACGACAAAGTAATCGACATCAGCGAAGAAGAGACGATATGAATCGTATCGGCGATCGTATCGTTGCGCGCTTGCTTCGCGTCGTCGACCGAGCCGCCGGTACCGTCAGGCGCCATCCGCAAAAAGCCGGTAGCCGCCAACCGTTGGACATCCTCCGCAGAAAGATTGTTCATCGGAGACGTAACGAGCTCGTCGCCTGCCAGTTGTTCGCGAATGAACTGGTCGAACGGCATCCCGTCGTTTAACGCTCGAATTACGTAGTCGCGGTATCGCCAAGCATGCGGGCGCTCGGCGTCGACGTCGCTATACCCTTCGCTGTCGGCGTAGCCGGCGACGTCCAACCAGTGGCGCCCCCAACGTTCGCCATAGTGCGGCGAGGCGAGCAACTGGTCGACCAGCTTGTTCCACCGCGCCGGATCTTCGCTCTCTTGCAACTCGGCCGACCATTGCGGCTCCGGCGGCAGCCCCAACAAGTCAAGCGACAACCGGCGGACTTGTCGGTCGGCCGTGGCAGGCTCATTGAATTGATGCCCGTGCGCTTCCAGCTTCGCCAACAGAAAGGCGTCGATCGGGTTGGCGACCGCGGCGGTCCGCTTCACTTGCGGAACTTCCGGTCGCTCAATCGGCTGAAAAGCCCAGTGAGCCCGCTCTTCGTCGGTGATAAGATATTCGTCCCCCAACTCGGTCGGCTCAGGCCGAGCGGTCTTGGCGCCGCCGCTGATCCAACGTTTTATTTTCGCAACTTCCGCCGCCGAAAGTTGTTTGCTGGCGTCCGGCGGCATCTCGCCGGCTTCCAGCCGTTGATAGATCAAACTCTCTTCCGGTTGGCCGGCGACAATCGCAGCGCCGGAATCGCCCCCCTCGAACATCCATCGCACCAAGCGAAGATCGAGACCTCCTTCAACGGTCTCTTCTTCGCCATGGCAATGAAAACAATGCGTCTTGAAGATGCCGCGGACGTCGGTTTCAAAATGAACTTCGTCTTGGGCAAAGCAGTTTCCGACGAACGCAATCAATAGCGCGGTGGCGATTCCACGAGACATCATGTTCACCTGAGACGGCCGGGAAGGGGGGGGCGGAGGAAATTGCGAGAGAAATGCGGCGGGTTTTGAGGTGACCCTCAGTATAGTGCTAGGGGAGATGAGAGTCACCCCAAAAAACTCCGCAGCAACAGCAGCCGACAAAGTCGCTTGACGACGTCGTCGCCCCTTGACCTTGTAAATCACAAAGTGGGCAAACAGGGGGGATTCATCCGTCTCGTCGCGACCGAAAGCTCAAGTTCAACCTGCCGCTCCCACCTCTTCCGCCCATGTCGGTTCAATGCGGCGAAAAGTTCGCTGCTTCGCTACGAGCCGCGTAGCTCTGGAATCGCGCCGCGAGAATTGCCGAAATAAAACGTGATCACAAAAGGCACTTGCAATGCTATTGCAATAAAGTAAGATGGTCCGCATCTCAGCTTGTGCAAAATAAATGCACCTGCTTCGGAAATGCATATTCTCGGAAGTCTCTATTTCCCTCCAGAGAAGGGGGGCAGGCCGATTCGCTTCGTGCGATGCAGAGAGCCCGCAGAATCTTGCTCGACCTGAACGCCAGCTAATCTCGTATCGATTCATCGCCCGCGAAGGAATTCCATGATCTCCAACAACGCTTCTCCGCAACTGCCCGTGACCGTTCTCTCAGGCTTCCTTGGAGCGGGAAAAACGACGGTGCTCAACCATATTCTGGCCAATCGCGAAGGATTGCGCGTCGCCGTCATCGTCAACGACATGAGCGAGATCAACATCGACGCGGCGGTCGTGCGCGACGGCGACGCGGCGTTGAGCCGAACGGAAGAGCAACTGGTCGAAATGACCAACGGCTGCATCTGCTGCACCTTGCGAGAAGACCTGCTAGTCGAAGTCAGCCGCTTGGCGCAAGAGGGGCGTTTCGACTATCTGCTGATCGAAAGCACCGGCATTAGCGAGCCGCTGCCGGTCGCTGAGACGTTCACCTTTGTCGATGAAGAGGATCAAAGCCTATCTGACTACGCTTCGTTAGATACCATGGTCACCGTGATCGACGCCCAAAACTTTTTGAAAGATTTCGGATCGTGGGACGACCTGGTCGACCGCAAGATCGGGCTCAGCGAAGAGGATACTCGCAATGTGGTCGATCTGCTCGTTGATCAAGTCGAGTTCGCCAACGTCATTCTCGTCAACAAGTCGGATCTCGTCGACGCCGAGCAGTTGAACCTGCTCAAGTCGATCCTGGTGCGTCTCAATCCGACGGCTCAAATTCTCACGACCGAGCATGGCCGCGTTCCGCTTTCGCGCGTCTTGGGGACGGGGCTCTTTCGTTTGCAGGAAGCCGAGCAACACCCCGAGTGGCTCACCGTGCCGCGCGGCGAAGAGTCGAAAGAAACGGAAGAATACGGCATCAGCAGCTTCGTCTTCCGCTCTCGGCGACCTTTTCATCCGCAACGACTTTGGGACGCGCTCAACCAAGAAGACGGCGTCCTCTCCGGAATCCTCCGCAGCAAAGGCTTCGCCTGGCTCGCGTCTCGAAACGACTACGCCTATCAATGGTCGCAGGCAGGCGTTTCGATTCAACTCAATCCGACCGGCATCTGGTGGGCCGCGGCAAGCGACGAGTACTGGCCCGAAGAGCCGCAGGAACGGAACCAACTGTTGAGCCAGTTTGAAGGCGAGTACGGCGATCGTCGCCAGGCGCTTGTCTTTATTGGGATCGATCTCGATCAACCGTCGATCGAAGAATGTCTGCACCGCTGTTTGCTGACCGATTTGGAATTCGCCGCCGGACCAGAATCGTGGACGCAACTGCCCGATCCGTTGCCGCCGATCCAGATTGAAGAAGAGGAATCCGAGGAGGTCGCCTCGAATGATCTCTGAACCCCAGCAACGCTTGCCTGATGACGAGCTGGACGTCGTCGTGGTCGGCGCCGGCGCCGCCGGCGTGGGCGTCGGCGTCGCCCTGAAGCATGCAGGCGTCGAGAACTTTCTGATTATCGACCGGCACGAGGTCGGCGCTTCGTTCGCCCGTTGGCCGAAAGAAATGCGGTTTATCACGCCGTCGTTTCCGACCAACTCGGTCGGCATGCTCGATATCAACGCGGTCGCAATCGGCACCTCTCCGGCGTTCAGTTTGCAGGAAGAGCATCCCAGCGGACGGCAATACGCCGCCTTTCTGCAAAATGTCGCCGAATTTTTCGAGCTGCCGGTGCGCGTCGGTACCGAAGTCAACCAGGTCGTCGCCGACGATGACGGCTATTTGATCAAGACCAGCGAAGGGACGTTGCGGACGCGCAATCTGGTTTGGGCCGGCGGCGAGTTTCAATATCCGCAAGATCGCCCTTTTCCAGGCAGCGAGCACTGCATCCATAACTCCCGGGTGAAATCTTGGAAAAAACTGCCAGGCGACGATTGCCTGGTCATCGGCGGATACGAGAGCGGCATGGACGCAGCCGTGCACTTGTCTAAAGCGGGAAAGAAAGTCACCGTGCTCGACAGATCGGAAGTCGCTCCTTGGAAACGCGACGACAGCGATCCGAGCACGTCGTTGTCGACCTATACGATTCAGCGATTGCGCCGCAAGAATAAAGGGGGGCAAATTCGACTTGCCAGCGGCGCCGACGTTCACGAGGTGCAAAAAACCGCGGCGGGGTATCGCATCCTGTGCACGACTGGCGAGCAGTTCAATTCAACGGCTCCGCCCATACTCGCGACCGGTTTTCGCGGCAGTCTCCGTTTCGTTTCCGACCTGTTCGAGTCTCGCGAAGAAGACGGCTTTCCGCTGCTGACAAGCGACGACCAATCGACCATCGCGCCGGGGCTGTTCCTCGTCGGTCCCATGGTGCGGCATGACCAGCACGTCTTCTGCTTTATCTACAAGTTTCGTCAGCGATTTGCGGTCGTCGCCAAGGCGATCGCCAATCGGCTGGGGCTTCCCGCCGAGCAATTAGAAACGTATCGCCAGTGGGGGATGTATCTCGACGACCTATCGTGCTGCGGCGAAGAGTGCGTCTGTTAGCCAATCTGAAAGCCTAATATTCATGTCAAACCGCCTACTGACGAAGGCCGCTTGCCAGACCGTGCTGATCGTCGGCATGGAAAGCGCCGGAAAGTCGACCCTCGTCTCATCGCTTGCCGGGGCGCCCGCGAACATCGCCAATTTTCGCGGCTCGACCGTGGCCGTCGAACGCTACGAGACGGACGATCTCGTCTTTATCGATACCCCCGGCATCTTTCGGCAATCCGATACCGAGACGACCCGGCATGCGCTGGCCGCAATCGGAGAACATGAGACGGTGCTGCTTGTAGTTCAAGCGACCCAGCTAGACGACGACCTGACCGAACTGCTTCCCTTGGCCCATGGCAAGCAGGGCGTCGTCGTCGTTACTTATTGGGATAAGGTCCAGCCTGGCGAAGCCGCCATGGAAGCGATCGAACGCTTATCGGCCGAGTCAGGCGTCGCTTTCATCGCGGTCGACGGTCGCCGCCTGAAACCAAGCCAGGTTCAAAAGATCCGCGACTCACTGCAAGCTCCGGCCGATTTTACGACCCCTCATTTGAAGTCGCGCGCCGGCTGGCGAATCGAACCGAAGCCGGGCATTCTTGAGCATCGAGTCTTAGGGCCGCTGATCGCCGTCGCGTTGCTCGTGCTGCCGGCGCTGGCAACAATTTTCGGCGCCAACGAACTGGCGAATCTGCTCCATCCGATCGTTGAGTCTTGGCTCGATCCGCTCGTCGCGCACATTCAATCAACCTGGCCGGGCTGGCTGCGAATTCTCGTCACCAACAAGACCGACGGTTTTGGTTACGGTTTGCTCGACATGGGACCGTTTCTGCTTGTTTGGGCGCTCCCCACGGTCGTCTTGTTCTCCGTCATCTTGGGCCTCTACAAAACCACCGGACTCGTTGAGCGAATCAACATCGCCCTTCATCCCTATGTCCGGCGAATCGGCTTAAGCGGCCGAGATATCGTCCGCATCATGATGGGTTTCGGCTGCAACGTGCCTGCGGTGGTCAGCACCCGCGCCTGCAGCGGATGTTCGCGAGATACGGCGGTTGCGGCAATCGCGTTTGGCGCGGCTTGCAGTTATCAACTGCCGGCGACGTTGGCCGTTCTTTCCTCGGCGGCCAATCAGGTGGGGCGCAGCGCCGCAGCGCTAAGTCTCGCTTATCTCTCTTATCTCTTCCTCACCTCCGTCTTGTTTTTGCGATTTACCTCGACGCGCTCCGGCCGCGACCAGCTGAACGTCTTGATGATTCCCCGGCGCCCCTTTATGCAGCGGCCCAGTTTAGGCGCTTTGTGGCGCGAGTCTCGCTCGACCATCCAGCAATTCTTCTTTCAAGCGATGCCTATCTTCGTGGTGATTTGCGTTATCGCGTCGCTGTTGGCGCAAGCGGGAGTTCTCGATGCGATGTCCAGCGCGATCGGCCCAGTGATGGCAATCTTCAATCTGCCGGCCGACGCCGCATTGCCGGTCGTGTTGGCGTCGATTCGCAAAGATGGAATCTTTCTGCTGGCAGGCGAGCAAGGCTCGCCCACGCCCATGTCGGCGGCGCAAACGCTGACCGCCGTTTACTTAGCAGGCGTGTTGCTCCCTTGCCTGGTAACGGCGCTGACCATCGCCAAAGAAACGAACTGGCGAAAGACCGCTTGGCTGTTGTTGCGACAAGCCGGCTTTGCAGCAGCCTTCTCGTTAATTCTTGCCTGGGGAGCGTGGTGGATTCTGTGATTGTTCAAGCGAAACGCGCCTCAACTGACGCAGTTCAAACATCGATCGAAACGCATGACCCCGGCGAAATTCGTCGACATGCCGTCGATCTATTCAACCAGCAATGCTGGTGCTGGGGGCGCGACGTGCTCCGCCCTGAAGGCAACTGGCTGTTAGAGCGAGGTTTTGACAAGCTGCAGCCGCCGCCCGAGCGAAAAGAGTGCGCGAGCAGCGTCTATCAATTGTCGCTCTCTCGCGGCCGCTGCGTTATCTTACGCGGCTTCGGCGCGTTTTACGGCGATCGTGAACTCGGCGGCATCTTCGTGTCTCGCACCAATTTTGCGCCCTGTTACATGTCGCAGGCGACTTTGGATCGACCTCCCTGGTCCAATACCGACTTGCCGCGATCAGAACCGATTACCCCGACCAATCGCCGCCGCTATTCGCGTTTGCTCCTTGGGCTAATCGATTGGATCTTTGAATACGAGACGGACGTCGCTGATCGGTTGGGCTTGCCGTATCGCGAGGAGACGCTTTTCCCGTGGACCCAACGCAAGTCGGTCTCGATCCCTGCCGAACGGTTCGCCTCGTCTTGGCGCGAGCTTTCGCTGAAAATTTTTGAAAATGATGACCAGCTTCTTACCACGGCGTCGCTATGACCAACGCTGAATTTGCCGATCGATCGTCTGAAAACTCTCGCAACGCTCGTCTGCCGGTGACCGTTCTCTCCGGCTTTCTCGGTTCGGGAAAGACGACCCTGCTTAATCACGTGCTTTGCAATCGCGAAGGGCTGCGAGTTGCGGTCATTGTCAACGACATGAGCGAGGTCAACATCGACTCGCAGTTGATAGCCGGCGGCGAAGCCGCATTGAGCCGGACGGACGAAAAGCTGGTCGAAATGACCAACGGCTGCATCTGCTGCACCCTGCGCGAAGACCTGTTGCGCGAGGTTGCGGCTTTGGCTCAAGAAGGGCGTTTTGATTATTTGCTGATCGAATCGACCGGCATCTCCGAACCTGCCCCTGTCGCCGATACCTTTACCTA
>JBITAD010000541.1:5977-7278 GCA_044439945.1 Blastopirellula sp. JB062 | reverse complement strand
GTCAGGCGTCGCGCGGCAGAAAGATTTCGCCACCGTCGGCAAGGCGATCTGCCTGGCCGAACAAGGTAAACCGGCCGACGGAGTCAAATTGATTCAACCGGTATTGGAACGAGCCAACCCGAAAGACGCTGATCTTTTCTCAGCCGCTTACAACGCTTTGGGACGCTGCTACCTAAAAGAGGGGAAACCGAAAGACGCGCTGTTGGCGTTTTTGCACACCGACATTTTGTTTTACGGCAACCCCGAAATGCACGCCGAAGCGCTCTATTACATGAGTAAGCTTTGGAAGGAAGTGAACGATCCCGACAAAGGAGTCGCCGCTTACGAACTGCTTCGTTCGCGCTATGCCGGCAGCCGCTGGGCAAGCATGAACTAAACTGGGAATAAATCGGCGGGGTCCGCACGATAAACAACGTAATCCCCCTCACAAAAGCCTGATTGTCGGTCAGGCTTCAGTGATTAGACTGAGAGTTTCGCAAAAAACTCTTCTCGAAACGGTCGCTTTGACGGCGCCGGTTCTTATCACCCTACTCAATCCACACAATCGATCTAACTCGAACGGAGCGTCCGATGATCGCAGGGTCGTCCCTAGTTTCTCGTTGGCTATTTCCTGTGATTGCGGCATGCGCCGTCGTTTGCCTGACGACCGGGCCGCTCTCGTCCGTCAGTTGGGCGCAAGACGAAGCGGCGGAACCGCCGGCGGCCGAAGCTCCCGCTGAACCAGCCGCGCCAGCGGCGGCCGATGAAGAGGCCGCGCCCAAAAAGCTAGACGCCCTGACGTGGACGATGACCGCGCTGAGCTACTACTTTTTCATCTTTTTGCTGATTTCGGTCATTTTCGTCGCGCTGTTCGTCATGAACCTGTTGAACGCGCGGCGCGACAACGTCGTGCCGCTTCACTTGGTCGAAAGCTTCGAGGCTTGCCTGGAAGAGAACAAAGTGCAAGACGCCTACGACCTGGCGAAAGAAGACGACACGTTCCTCGGCAAGGTTCTGTCGGCCGGGCTCGAGAAAGTGTCGCTCGGTTACGACCAAGCGCTCGAAGCGATGCAAGAAGTGGGCGAAGAAGAGAACATGAAACTCGATCATCGTCTTAGCTATCTGGCGTTGATCGGTTCGCTTAGCCCAATGATCGGCCTGTTCGGCACGGTCGACGGGATGATTCGCGCGTTTAGCGTGATCGCGTTAGGCGGTTCGACGCCGAACCCGGCCGAGTTGGCCAACGGCATTTCGACCGCTTTGATGACCACGCTGGTCGGTTTGGCGATCGCGATTCCGGCGATTGCCGCATTTAACATTCT
>JBITAD010000541.1:0-5967 GCA_044439945.1 Blastopirellula sp. JB062 | reverse complement strand
CTCCGCAACCGGGTCGATCGCTTGGCTTTGGAAGTCGGGATCACCAGCGAAGGTTTGATGAGCCGCTTTCAAACGGTCGGTCGTAAATAAGCTCGGTCTGAATTGTGGCCAACCAACCATAGCGGAGCCGTCTTATGCGGATCAAAAAAAGACGTCGCGACATCGCCGAGGGGGATATGACCCCGATGATTGACATGACGTTTCAGTTGATCGCCTTTTTTATGGTGCTGATCAACTTTAGTCAGTCGGAGCAAGATAAAGACGTCAAACTGCCTGACAGCGAATTGGCTCGCCCGCCCGACGCGCCGTTGGTCGACGCGTTGACGCTGCATATTCGCGAAAACGGAATCGTCGTGATTTCCAACGACGAGCACGATATGGAGCAGTTGCGCAAGCGGATGATTTTGGAAAAGCAATATGCGGAAGACCCGACCCAAGTCACCATCATCATTCGCGGCGACCGCAGAGTAGCGACCGGTAAAGTGCAGGAAGTCATACGTCTTTGCCAAGACGTGGGCTTTGAATTATTCGCTTTAAGAGCCAAAGAACGGCTGAATCACTAGGAAGTCGCGCAGCTATGAAGTTACGTAATTCGGCCCGCCATGAAGGGGACAAGATCGAGTTGCAGATGACGCCGATGATCGACATCGTGTTTCAGCTGCTCGTCTTCTTCATCATGACCTTTAAAATTGCGGCGATGGAAGGCGATTTTGACATCAAAATGCCGGCCGCCGCGCAAGGGTCGCCCAGTTTCGACAACCTGCCGCTCAAGCTCAGCCTTCGCGCCACGCCGACCGGCAAGCTCGACGAAGTTCGCCTGGGCGAGCGGACGTTTAGCGGATTGTCGTATCAAGACAAATTTCAAAAACTGCAAGATCAGATCGTGCAGCAAATCGGCACCGACGTCGGCCCCGGCTCGGCGCGCGAAGACGCCGAGATCGAAATTGACGCCGACTATAACCTGCAGTACGAATTTGTGATCGAGGCGATGACCGCCGTCACCGGCCGGGTCGACAAAGATGGCAACATTCAACGACTGATCGAAAAGGTCAAATTCGCTCCCTCGTCAGGCGGCGGCTAGGCGCGGGGATGAAATTGGGCGTGCACCTTTTTCAGTCGCGACTGATCGACATGCGTGTAGATTTGCGTCGTCGCGATGCTCGCATGCCCCATCATCTCTTGGACGTGCCGTAAGTCGGCCCCGCCCGCCAACAGATGGGTCGCAAAGCTATGCCGCAAAGAGTGAGGGCTGACCTCCGGATCGATGCCGGCTCGCGCCGCGTACTTTTTGACCAATTCCCAAATTGCGATGCGCGACAAGCGTCGCCCGCTTCGCGAGAGAAACAGAAACGCGGCGTCGCCCTGATTTTTTTTCGCTAATTTTGGGCGTTCTTCTTCGAGATAAGTTCGCACGACTCGGCCCGCTTTTTGAGCCAACGGCGCGATGCGTTGTTTCGAGCCCTTTCCTTCGCACTTGCAATAACCTTCGTCCAAGTGCACGTCGTCTAAGCGCAAACCGCTCACTTCCGAAGCGCGGCATCCGGTAGCGTACAACACTTCTAAGATCGCCCGATCGCGACGCCAGTAAGGATCTTCGCTCCAAGGCGCCGTTAACAACGCGTCGATCCGATGCGGCGCGATCACCGCGGGGATCCGTCGCCAAATTTTTTGACTGCCGAGCAGCTCGACCAAATTGTCTTGCAGTATGCCTTCGAGTTGAAGATATCGAAAAAAGATTTTCAGTGAGACGACCGCCCGAGCAATCGACGCAGGCGCCAGGTTTTGCTTATGAAGCCAAGCGACGAAATCGGCCAGGTCGGAGACTCGCAGCGAACGAATTTCGCGCGATCCGAGCCATTTTTCAAAACGGACCAAATCGCGGCGATAAGCGGCGACCGTATTGGCGGCCAAATGGCACTCGCTTTGAAGATAATCGGCGAAGGCCGCCGCCATGCGTGCGGCCACGTTGCCGCGCGCTTGCGGTTGAGGGCGAACTAATTTTCGTCGTAATCTGGCCATGCGCGGCGATTTTCTCGCGGTATGTTTAAGAGCGTCATTATCCTGTATCGGTCGGAATCGCCGCTAGGTTGAAACTCGATCGAGCGCGTGCTTGCCGCCGCCGCGGCTTGGCTCGCCGGTCGGTTGAAGCGGTCGTATTGATCATAACGGCGATTTCGTCCAGAATCTTGGCGCATTTGGGTTAGTCGCATCGATAACGTATCCCCTAATAAGGGAAGGCTCGCAGCATGAATGTCCTGGTTACCGGCGGCGCCGGCTATGTCGGCTCGCACACCGCTCGCCTGTTAAGTCGGCAAGGGCATGAGGTTTGGATTTACGACAACCTATCGCAGGGACATCGCGCCGCCGCGCCGGCCGATCGGTTGATTGTGGGCGATTTGCATGAAAGCGAACGCTTAACCAGCTTGATGCGAGAGCTAAAAATCGAGGCGGTCATGCACTTTGCCGCCAGCGCTTTGGTCGGCGAGTCGGTGACCGACCCGGCCAAATATTATCGAAACAACGTCGTCGCGACCCTGTCGTTATTAGATGCGATGCGCGCCGCCGACGTGCGCCGCATCGTCTTTTCGAGCACTTGCGCCACTTACGGCAAACCGGAGCGAATGCCGATTACCGAATCGACGCCCCAATCGCCCGTCAATCCCTACGGTTTTACGAAGCTTTGCATCGAGCATGCTTTGGCCGATTATGGACAAGCGTACGATTTCGGTTACGCGGCGCTGCGATACTTTAACGCTTCCGGCGCCTCGCCCGACGGCGATATCGGCGAAGATCATGACCCCGAGTCGCATTTGATCCCGATCGTGCTGCAAGTCGCTTTGGGTCATCGCGAAGCGATTTCGATCTTCGGCGACGACTACCCGACGCCGGACGGCACTTGCATTCGCGACTACATTCATGTCGACGATTTAGCGACCGCTCACTTGGCGGCGATGCGAAAGCTAGAACCAGGCGCTGCGTTCAAGCTGAATTTAGGCACCGGCCAAGGCGTGAGCGTTCGTGAAGTGATTCAAGCTTGTCGCGACGTCACCGGCCGCGACATTCCCGAAAAAATCGCCCCGCGTCGTCCCGGCGATCCGCCCGAATTGGTCGCTGATCCTTCGCTTGCGTCCGAGCGATTGGGATGGCGCGCGCAATATTTGGATATTCGAGAAACCGTAAAAACCGCTTGGGCCTGGCACGTCGCTCATCCGCGCGGTTACGACGACTAGCGAAAAGCGTCGCCTCTTATCTCATGCAGCAGATCGTTTTCGAAAAACCGTACGCGTTCATTCCGCCGCACCGCGGAACTTGGTGGCCGTCGCTGATCCAACGGTTTGATCTCTACGGCTATTACTTGCGAAAGCATGAAGGGGTCGAAAGCCACGAACTGAGAAATCAGCATCGGATTCGCGAGTCGATCGACGCCGGGCACGGCGTGATGATGGCGCCCAATCATTGTCGCACGTCCGATCCGCTAACGATCGGGTACCTGGCCAAAGACGTCGGATTCCATCTTTACGCCATGGCCAGTTGGCATTTGTTCAATCAAGGGTGGTTTAACGCTTGGGCGATTCGCCTGATGGGCGGGTTCAGCATCTATCGCGAAGGAATCGACCGTCAAGCGATCAACACGGCGATCAACGCCTTGGCTACGGCCGAACGCCCGCTGCTGTTATTTCCCGAAGGCTCGACCACGCGCACCAACGATCAGATCCATGCGCTGCTTGACGGCGTTTCGTTCATCGCCCGCACTGCGGCTAAAAAGCGAGCCAAAACTTGCGGCGGTAAAGTCGTCGTTCACCCGATCGGCATCAAATATTTCTTCCGCGGCGATCTGCGTAAAGCGGTCGATCCGGTGCTGACCGAGATCGAACATCGTCTGACTTGGCGTCCGCAAGATCATCTGCCCCTCTTCGAGCGGATCGCTAAAGTCGGTCGTGCGCTGCTGGCCTTGAAAGAGATCGAGCACTTTCAGCAAATTCGAACCGGCACGACCCGGCAGCGGCTCGAAGACCTGATCAACCGCCTGCTCGGACCGCTCGAAGAAGAATGGCTCAGTCGCCCCGAAACGACCGCCGTGGTGCCGCGCGTCAAAGCGCTCCGCATGAAGATCATGCCGGCGATGGTCAAAGAGAAGTTGCCCGCCCCTGAGAGAGAGCGGCGGTGGAATCAACTGGCCGACATCTACTTGGCTCAACAACTCTCTTGTTATTTGCCTGACTACCTGGCCGATTATCCGTCGGTTGATCGCTTGCTAGAAACGGTCGAACGCTACGAAGAAGATCTGACCGACAAGGTTCGCGTGCATGGCAAATTGCACGTCGTTATCGACGTCGACGACGCGATCGAAGTCTCGCCCGAGCGAGACCGGTCTTCTTCCGTCGATCCGCTGATGGAAACGTTGCGAGATCGCTTAGCGGCCAAGATGGCTCAACTCTCGCGTGAATCGCCTCGTTACGAGGACGAGATCGCCAACCCGCCGAGCGAAAAGTAGTTGAGAGGGGGGATCAATCCGCTAAAATAGCGGACATGAACGAAGACGCACTTCCTCCGCCCATCTCGCTCGGCGAGTTTCGCCACGGCGACCGCGGCGACGCGTTCGTTCAATTGGTCTCTCGCAACGAAGGGGTAACCCGGAATGGACGCCTCTATATTCGGCTTGATTTCCGCGACGATCGACGATGCGTCTCCGCGATGCTGTGGGAGGACTCGCCCTGGCTCGAAGCGTGTCGTCATGATTGGAAGGTGGGCGGGCATTTCAAGATTCGTGCCGTTTATACCGAGACCGCTCACGGCCCGCAGTTAAAACTGCAAAAAATTCGGCCCGTCAACGAAGAAGACGTGGCGCAAGGTTTTGATCCGGTTCGCTGCCAACCTTGCTCATTCGACGATCCCGCTGAATTATGGGAAGCGGCGACGGCGTTCTGCCGCCATGAGATTAAAGATGCGTCAATTCGCGAATTGACGACCGAGATCTTGACAGCCCACCGCGAGGCGCTGTTGCTTGCGCCGGCCGCTCTTCACCATCACCACCCCTATCAAGGCGGCTTATTGGAACATCTGTTGAGCGTCGCCCAAATCGTATTGCAACTAATTTTGCAATATCGTCGCCAGTATTCGATGTTGCAAAATCAACAAACTTGCGATCTGGCAATCGCGGGGGCGCTGACGCACGATATCGGCAAAGTGCAAGAGATCGATCTTGCCGGCGGAGGAGTCGCGCCCACGCTTGACGGGCAAATTCTCGGCCACGTGTTGTTCGGGCGAGACATGGTGCGAGCCGCCTGCCGCACGGCGGATCTTGCCGCCGACCTGACCCGGCGACTCGAACTGATCTTTTTGACGCATCAAGATTACTATGCCGACGGCGACTACCGACGTCCGCTTTCGACCGAAGCGCTGCTGGTGCAGCAAGCCGACCGGATCGACTCGGAACTGTATCGATTTGCGGCGGCCATCGCGACATTTTCAGACGATGCGTTGATCAAAACCGATACTCCGTTTCAAAGAGCGATTTTCCGGAGCGAGTTGACGGCTGGCGATGCGCAAAAAACAGACGAATAATCGTTAAAAACCGAGCGTCCTGATCAGGCTCCGGCAGAACCTGAAAGAGAAACATTCTTCCGACAATTTCCTGACGTAGGCTTCCCCAAAGGGCGAATCGACAAGTCGACGAACGCCAAAATGACTTTCATGGGGCAAAGCGTGCTGTTTGTTTTCCTATGCGGGATCATGCTCGCCAATCTGGTGATCGGATTTGGCCTAGCGATTTACCTGCGACAATTCACCGACGGAGACGAAGCCATGATGGCGCTCGATTCTCCGACCGACCTACTTGAGTGCGACGCCGCCCGCGAGTTGTCTTGCGAAACGGCGAACGCTCCGGCGACGGCCAGCGTGCGCGCTCGCGCGATCGCTTCGATCGACGTGATTCCGCCCGAATATATCGAGATGCTGCAAGGCGAG
>JBITAD010000540.1:0-7325 GCA_044439945.1 Blastopirellula sp. JB062 | reverse complement strand
AAGAAGCGAAAAAAATATCAGAAGAAGCCGCACCGAAAAAATCGTTGGGATTCGCCTTTGCTGCTGTTCGGCGGCGCCGGCCTGGTGATGTTGGCGCTGGCCGGCGGTTTGCTATTCGCCTGGCTCTCTTGGGATAGCGGCGATTCGATCTACCAACTGGCGGAAGAAGACTACGAAGGACGCAAGTACGCGCAAGCGGTCTCGAAATACGATAAGTTTCTCGCGTCGTTTCCAAGCCATTCGCAAGCGCCGACCGCTCGCGTGAGACGCGGGTTGGCGAACTTGCGATTAGCGATCGAAGGGACCTCGAACTACGAACAAGCGTTGCAACGAACGACCGAAATATTAGAGGAAATGCAAGATGAGCCGGAGTTCGCCTTGGCGCGTCCTGAACTCGCTTCATTGCTGCCCGACGTCGCCCATGGTTTAGCCCAATCGGCGATCGGCGAAAATGAAATGGAAAAGCGGCGACAACTCGCGACGAAAGCCCGCGAGGCGATGCGGTTAGTCGATGACAGCAATTATTTGCCCACTTCGTTGCGCAGCGGCCAGCAAACTCGCATCGACGGCATCTTGGCTGACATTCAGCGAGTCGAACGCGGCATTTCGCGCGATGAAGAACTGGCGACCGCGGTCGCCGAGATTCAACAAGCTTCGGAAAAGGGAGATTTCGAAGCGGTCTATCGTCGCCGCCTAGCGTTGTTGCGGATCTATCCCAGCTTAAGCGATGATCCGCGTTTGCAGTCTGCGGTGCGAGAGGTCGTCGCTTCGCTCGAAGCGAAGGTGACCGTCAACAGCGATCAAGTCGATGCGATAGAGCAAGATCATCCCCTTCGACCAGTACGCACCATCATGATCGCGACCCGCAATAGCAAGATCGCGCCGCAATCTGTCGAAGCGGCGGTGACGACGCAGTTTGACGGTGCGATTTACGGACTGGACCGTCGCTCCGGCGCTCCGCTGTGGCGGCGTTTTCTCGGCTTTCCGAATAACGTCGAGCCGGTGAGTTCCGACGATGGTGCGGCGTTAATCGCTTTTTGCAACCAGCATCAGGAACTGGTGAAACTGAATGCGTTGACGGGCGAGCTAATCTGGCGTTTTCCGCTCGATCAAGAAGTGGTGCAATTGCTGCCTTGGAAAGACGATTTGATCGTCGTTGCCAGGGCTGGAAACGTGTTGCGACTGAAGCAAGACTCGGGCCGACAGTCGCAGCGAGTCGACTTGCCGCAACAAACGTCGATCGCCGCAATTGTCGGAAAGTCGCAAGAGCGGCTGTTGGTTGTCGGAGAGCATTCGACTCTCTACGAGTTGGATGCGACTAGTTTGCAATGCAATCAGGCCCTGTTTTTAGGTCATGAGTCAGGGGCGATCGTCTCGCCGCCGATTATGTCGGCGTTGGGGCATTTATGTTTGTTCGAGAACGCCGGGGTCGATTTTTATTTTTTGGACGTACTGGGCGACCAAAAGGATCGGCTGCAACAGTTGCAGGCTCCGACTCGATTGCCCGGCTTGGTTCTGGCGCCAGCTTTAGCCTTTCAGTCGCGTGTTGCCGCGGCGAATGATCGTGGGGCCATCTTTGTTTTTGAAGGAGGGGCGAACGAGGAGAATCCGGTTCGACTCTTGGCTCAAACGAAAGCTCAGCGGGGCGAGCGGCTTTACTCGCTTCTGGCGCTCGAAAACGGTCATCTCTGGGTCGGCGACAACCGATTGTCTCGATATGCGTTGCAGTTATCGCAGCAATCGATCGTGCCGCGCGTGGTCGAGTATGATCGCGATAATTTTATCTCGGTTAAAATTGCCGGAGACTTGCTGATTCATGCGCGTCGTCCGTCGCAAGGGGGCGGCGTGATCGTATCAGCCGTTGAGCTAACGGAGAGCGGCGTAGAGCGACGCTGGGAAACGACGATCGCGGCGCCGCTGACTGGTCCGGCGTTCGCGCTTGCTCCGCAAGAGTCGCCTTTGGTCATGACCTCACGAGGCGACTTGTTCGAGCTTACGAAGAACGCGACCGAGTCAGGCGTCGCCGACGTACCTTCCGATACGGCGAAGTACGTTAGTCCGCCGCGATTAGAGCGTCAAGTCGAGATTGCGACGAATCGGCGACTGTTTCTTGCGGCGCCGCCCGATAATCGTGCGGTCTATTTTGATGCGGCGCGTTCTAACGGATTGCTAAAGCAAATTACGCTCGAAGTTCCTAGCGATAGCCTACGCGCCGGGGCCGTGGTCGCCGGCGACGGGATCGTCGCGCCAAGTTCGCAAGGACAAGTCTTTTATTTGAAACCGAATACGGGCGCTGCGGCGGCATTACCGTTTCAGCCGCGTTTGGCGTTGGGCGAAAATCTCTCTTGGAATCAACCGGCCGTCGACGGCGACGCTGCCCTTATTTTTGACGGCCGCCAGACCCTTTATCGGCTTCGGCTTGAAGAGGGGGCCGCGCCTCAATTGGCGAGCGTCGCACAGTGCGTGATTCCTGGTCAAGTCGGCCCTAAAATGGCGGTAAGCGGCTTGAACCTGGCTGCCAAAATCATCGGCGAGTCGTCGGACGAACTCGCATTCGTTTCGCTGCCTGATTTGCAATCGGTTCAGAGCGTGTCGTTTGACGCTCGCCTGATTGCCGGCCCCTTTGCGGCAAAAGACTTGGTGATCGTGCAAACCTCGCTTGGCGCTCTGGTCGCTTACGGCGCCGATCAACAAGAGCGATGGCGCGTGAAAACGGAAGAGTCGGTATTGGTCGGCGCGCCGGTTATCGCCGGCAATCAACTGATTGGCGTTTGCGATGACGGACGCGTCTTGCAAATTGCGGCTGAAACGGGCGAAGTATTGCGACAGACAATCGTTGACGAACCGCTGGTCGGAGGCGCTGCGTTGCATGACGGTAAGCTGTGGCTCAACGGTTATGGGGGAGTCGTGCATGTCGTCGATTGGAAGTAACGAGACTATGAACCGGCCGAATTTTATCCGTTGGGGAGTCGCACTGGTCGTGCTGCTGTTGGCGTCGCCGCTGGTGGCGCAGCAAGAGGCGCGTATCGCAACGCCGAAAGACGTGCCGTTCGAGCAGATTGTCGTCCGTGAAAAAGATGAAACGTTCACGATCGACGTTCGGCCGCTAGTTTTGCCTGGCGGCAAGACGCTCGAAGCGTATAAAGATAACGACAAAATCCGGTTCGTTACCGAAGACGAACGAACGATCGAAGTAAGACGAAAATACCTTATTTCATACGTCAAATTTCCACAGTTGTTGCTCAACGAGGCGAACCGCCTGACGGCCAGCGGCGACTTAGACGGCGCCTACGAATATTTCGATCGATTGCTGATCGATTATCCGCAATACGAAGGGTTGTCAACTTCGCTTTCCGGCTATTTGTACGAGAACGCCAAGGTCGCCTTTCGTGATCAAAATTACGCCGAAGCGCTAGGTTTTTTGGAAGAGGCGAAAACGTATCGGCCTCCGGTCGATAACCTGGATACGGCGATTAGTGCGGCGACCGATAAGTTGATTCAGCGATACGTTGAGCAGGAAGATTTTTCAGCGGCTGGCAACCTGTTACAACGTTTGTCGCATAAACGCTTCGGCGAAATCCCGGCGGTCGCTAAGTGGCGCAACCAACTGAACCGGCAAGCGGCTGATAAAAGGGATGAAGCGCGACGGCTTATGAAAGCAGGCGATTTGAACGGCGCTTTTCTCGCCGCCAAGCGAATGCGGATGTACGACGCCGACGTCAGCGGCGGCGCCGAACTTTCAGCCGAAATCGCGCGACGATTTCCTTATGTGCGCGTCGGCGCGACTTCGCCTGGTGCGGATGCCGCGACCGAAAGCATGACCTACGCGGCGACTCGCGATCGGCGTTTGCGAAGAAGAGCGTTGACCGAAATGATCGGTATCGGCGCCGACGGAGGGCAATACGCCTCGCCGTTTGGGACGTTGGGACGCGCCGCAGGCGGGGTTGAATTCAGCTTCTTATTTCGGAATGCCGCCGAAGCTTTTCCTTGCTCCTCGCAAATTATGTCGCTACCCCCTTCGACGTTGCGGTTAAAACTGTTGCAACAAAACTTGCAACACGTCGAACTGCAAGAAGGTCGCGAGTTGCAGGTCAAATTGGCGTCGCCGCACGTTCGCCCCGAGGCGTTGGCTAGAATCGAAATCGATGATCTTGGTTCGTCATCGACCCCCTATATGGCGCCAGAGAACGACCAGCAACGTCGATACGTGCTGAATGACCAATACGCGTTTCGCACGCCGACGCAGCCGAAAGCGATCGATATGCCATTTTTCTCCTTTTCGAGTCGCGCCTTGTCTGATCTGCGAGCGGGAAAAATTGATGTGATCGATCGCTTGTTTCCCACTTCGGTAGATGACGCACGGGCGGACGGTTCGATGATCGTCGATCATTATCGGATTCCGTCGATCCATTTTCTCGCACCCAATTATGAGCGTCCCTATCTGCAATCGGCGACGTTTCGACGCGGATTGCTGTACGCGATCAATCGCGCCGCAATTTTGAACGGTCGTTTATTAGGGGGGACTGAAATTCGCGGCAGTCATGTGATCAGCGCGCCGATTCCCGCCGGGCTCGAAGCGGACGACCCCGCCGGATACGCCTATGACAACTCGATCGATCTTCGCCCTTACGAACCGGAGATGAGCGTGACTTTGTTTCGCTTGGCGCTGATGGAGCAAGAACAACAAGCGGAATTGACTGATACGGAAGCGCCACCGTTGCCCAAGCGGCTGAAAATTGGACACCCGGATAGCGAAATTTCGCGCGAAGCAATTTCCGCCATCAGCAAATATTTGCAGCGCGTCGGTATCGAGGCGGACGTCGTCGTTACCGACGCCGATGCGATGCGGGCCTCGGATGTTGACGTCGACTTGCTCTATGTCGAAGCGTGCGTACAAGAGCCGCTGGTCGATGTTCCGCTGTTGTTTTCGCTATGCGTTCCGGAGGATCAGCAAAGCCCCTATCTGCGAGCTGCGTTACGTCGATTGAACGAAGCGACGAATTGGACGGAAGTGCGTGAAAGGTTCTGGACCGTGCAGCGCTTAGCCTTTGACGAAACGACGGTGCTGCCTTTATGGCAAATGCGCGACTTTTTTGTTCGCTCGGCCGATTTCAGCGGAATTTCGCGACAACCGATGTCGTTGTTTCAAGATGTCGAACGCTGGTCAGTCGTTTCCCTTTCGGCACGAAGGGAGAACTAATGCGAAATTGGTTGATCGGACTTTCGGTCCTATTGATTGGTGCGACGACGGAGATCGCCCAAGCGGTTCCCTGGGAATACGATCCTTATCGAATCAAAGTTTGGATCGCCGCCGATGATCCGCGCCTGTTGGATCAGGCGGCGCAGCGACAACTGCGCGAACAAATATTGCAACGAAGCTGGATCTCGGCGAAAGCGGTATGGGAGATCGAGGTTGAGCCTTGCCCTGTTTCGCTCCGCTGGGACGCCTATCATAATCTGGCGAGAATGGCACCTCTGACGCTACCTGAAGCAGCACAAGAGACGGCGTCGATCGACAAGATCATATTGGTGACGATTCGATCGGTAGGTCCGCAGATTGAACTCGCGGCGCGACAGTTTGATTTTCGAACGCGACAATGGGGCGGCGTCCATCGCGATCAAGTCGGTAATTTGCGTTTAGTAGGCGTTGCGACCGTCGAACTGTTGCATCGCGTCTTCGAACCGGTCGGCATGATCGAGCGAATCGAAGAAGACGAAACCTTGGTCATGATGAAAGCGCAAGGTTTGACGGAGTCGGCAAAATCGCCAGCCAACGTTCCGGCGGGCGCGGCGTTAACGGTCGCCCTGCGCCGCATGAACCGCGTCGGCGAGATGTTGCCGGACGGCTTGCAGTCGGTCGATTGGACCGTTTTAGAAGTGCTGGACGAGCAATGGAATTACAAACGCTGCAAGGTATTGTCTGGGTTTCGGCGCCCGTTGGCGGGGCGAAAAAGCATTCGCGTCGAACGGATAGCGATTGCCGTCAAACCGGCCGAACGAGAGACGGAACTACGCCTTGCAAGCCGACAAGGCGAGCCTCTAGCCGGATACGAAATTTACGCCAAAGACACGCAGACAGGCGAATCGGAACGGTTGGGCGAAAGCGATGAGCAAGGCGTCGTTGCGATTGCGGCTGACCCGTCGCACCCGTTGCGTTTGCTCTACGTGCGCAGCGGCGGCAGTTTATTGGCGCGACTGCCGCTTGTGCCGGGGCTCGTCGCCAGCGTCACCGCCGTGACATCTGACAATTCGCGACTGATCGAAGCGGAAGGTTTCGTTTTGGGTTGGCGTCGCCGCATGCTCGATATCATTGCCCGTCGCGAGCTTATTGCGGATCGAATTCGGCGACGAATCGCCGACGAAGATCTGGAAGGCGCCCAGCTATGGCTCGATGAATTGTTAAAAATGACGACGATCAACGATTTGTTGTATCAGTTTCGCCAAGCAAAGAACGAGTTTCTTGACGGGGACGGCGTCGACTCGCGGGTAAGCGCTCAAATCACGCAATTGTTCGATAAGACCCAAGTCTTGGCCAGCCAAAATTACAACCGCGATCTCGAGCGAGACTTGACCGTACAAGTTCGCAAGCTCAGCGACGCCCAAGCCGCGAACTAGCCGAAGCGACGCCGCAATCAGGTCCGTCTAAAGTCAGTTTCAGAACTAACGCGCGACCATCGAGACGTACGTGACGATCGCGCCCAAGATGGCCGACAGCGGCAACCCGATCAGCAGGGCGAGCGTCAATTGACGTTCGCGCCGCGTCTGACGAGGCTGAAAAGAGATGCGAGAGTTCGATGACTGAATCGCTTGCGTATCTTGCGAGGCGAACAGCGATTGTTCAGTCGATTGCGAAGTTTGACTGGGACTGTCATCTTGGCTCACTTCGTACGCGTTCGACCCAGCTTCGGTATCGTTTAGATGCCCTGCGTTGGCGTAAACCGGCGGGGGCGGCTGCCAAGCTGGTTGAATCGTTTGATTGAGCTCGAATTGACGATTGTCAGACACCCAGGGTTCGAGCCGGGCGACGATTTCGGCGGCCGATTGAATTCGCTTTTCCGGGTTCTTCTCCATCATCTCGGCGATCACGTCGACCAAGTCGCGGTCAATATCTGGATTGAAGCGATGCGGATGAAGCGGCGGCTCGTCACGGTGACGACGAGCTTTGTCTTGAACCGACCCGCCAGGAAAAGGAACCTTGCCGGTCAACGCATAATAAAACGTGCACCCGAGCGAATAGATGTCCCACATGGGCGAGACGTCTAGCGGATCGCGAATTTGTTCCGGGGCAAGATAGTCGATCGTACCGACGATTTTGCCGGAACTTC
>JBITAD010000539.1:0-7396 GCA_044439945.1 Blastopirellula sp. JB062 | reverse complement strand
GACTCCGTCGCGTGCTAGCAATTGGGTCGAGCGCAGTTTGTCGCGCGACCGAGTGATCGCTTGCGATTCGTTGACCGTAAAGACGCCCATCATTTCGAACTGGCGAACCACCGCGGTGCCGTAAAACGTGTAGCTGGCGCCAATACGCGGAATGATCGCATCGGGGTGCAACTCTTCTCCCTGGTAAAGAACCCGAGGGCGATGCGAGGTAATGTCCATGTAACAGCGCAGATAATCGACCACTCGCACTTCGTGGCCGCGAGCGACAGCCGCCTCGCGGAGGCGACGGGTCGAGTAGAGTGAGGACTTGCGAGAGAGAATTACGATGTCCATCGACAAATCTGCTTATAAGCGGGGTGTCGGGCTAAATGCTTGTCGCCGTCAGTCTAGGTCAGGAAATCGAATTTGCGGAGCGGCGGGCTGCAAATTCGACTAGAAATTTGTTCCGGGCCATGTAACGATCGGCCGTTCATCTTATCAACTGCGAAAAGCTTGCCAATGCGGCGTCGCCCGCCGATTTCGCAAGCAGGGAGCCAAACCCCCTATGTTCCGAAAACGCCATCCCCAGATCGGCGCCGACCACGGCACGTTGGTCATACCGTCCGACGCGCCTCGACCGCGGGTACGCCAAATCCTGTATTCGACCGGCGGCCTGAAAAGCGACCGTGCGATTGAGAATCTCGACGACCTGGAAGAAGCGCCCGCTTCGGGCGTTTCTTGGGTCGACGTTCAAGGGTTCGGCGACGAAAGTTTGCTGGTTCAAATGGGCGAAATCTATGGGCTTCATCCTCTTTTGCTAGAAGACGTGGTCAACATACCGCAGCGCTCTAAGGTCGAACCGCATGACGACAATCTGCTGATCGTCTTTCGCATGGTACGCGTCAAGTCAGACGCCGAGATCGCCATCGAGCAAATCAGCATCGTCTTGGGCGATGACTATGTCTTAACGTTTCAAGAATATTACGGCGACGCTTTTGATTCAATTCGAAAGCGAATTATCGCGGGGCATCGTCAATTTCGAGAAAAAGGCGCCGATTATCTCGCCTACGCCATCGCCGATACGATCGTCGATCATTACTACCCGGCGCTCGAAGCGATCGGCGATCGCCTGGAAGAGATGGAAGAAGACGCGGTCGCCGCGCCCAACGCCGAGATCTTGCAGCAGATCCATGCGATGAAGAATCGTCTTTTAAACTTGCGTCGCGCCCTTTGGCCGCAGCGCGAGGCGATTCATTCGTTGGTCTGGGATTCGAATCCGCAAATCGGCGAAGACGTTCGTTTATATCTCCGCGATACCTACGACCATTGCGTTCAAACGACTGAAGTGATCGAAATGTATCGCGATATGATCAGCGGCATGATCAACACGTATCTATCGTCGATGGCCAATCGGACGAATGAAGTGATGCGCGTGTTGACGATCGTTTCGACCATTTTCATTCCCATGTCGTTTTTGGCCGGCGTTTATGGTATGAACTTTCAAGATATGCCAGAGTTGCATTGGTCGTTCGGATATCCCTTGTTTTGGTCGACCGCCATGCTGTTGGCGGTCGGCATGTTGGTTTTTTTCAGCCGCAAGGGATGGTTGCGCGGGCAGCAACCGAAGCCTGATTTGCGAGAATAATTGCTTTGCAGGCCGCAACAAGAGGGCGGCAGGTTGTCTATGGAATTTGTCGTAAAATTGGAGAAAATTGTTTTTCGGCGGTAGAATGGCGACTCCGACGTTTTTCTATCGCTTTATCAATATGCGTTTTCGGAGGGTGTTATGTCTGGTCGTTTGACGAAATCGTCGCGTCGCCGTTTCTTGCAATCGACTGCGGCGGCAGCCGCCGCGACGCCGCTGCTATTGCACGCCGACGACAAAGCTGACGCAAGAAACAAGCGAGTCGGCGAGGGCGAGCATACTTACGAATGTCATCATGGCTGGGGCAAATTGCCCAAGTCGGTCGAGTGGGGCGCCACGCATGGCGTTTGCATCGATCGAGAAGGCTTGATTTACATCAAGCATCAGCATGGCGGCAATCAGCCGATGGATGCGATCGTCGTCTTTGACCCCAGCGGCAAAGCGGTTCGCTCGTTCGGCAAGGCTTATCACGGCGGCGGACATGGCATCGACATTCGCAGCGAAGGCGGGCAGGAATTTCTCTATCTGTCCGACGTGAAAAATCGCCAGGTGATCAAGACCGATCTGGTCGGCGAGGTCGTTTGGAAAAAAGCGTTTCCGCAAGAGCCCGGCGTTTACAAGAACGCTTCCGGCTATCGACCGACTAATGTTGCGTTCGCACCGGACGGCGGGTTTTATATCGGCGACGGCTACGGTTCGCACTACATTCATCAATACGATCATCAGGCCCAATGGGTCCGCACTTGGGGAGGCGCCGGAACCGAGCCCGGCAAAATGCGCACGCCTCACGGCATGTGGTTCGACGATCGCCCCGGCCGCGCGCCAGCATTGGCGGTTGCGGATCGAGCCAATGCGCGGTTGCAATACTTCTCGCCGACCGGCGAGCATCTCGGTTTCGTAAACGGCTTGCTCTTTCCGGCCGACATCGATATTCAGGGCGACGTGATGTTGGTCGCCGATCTGCATGCCCGCCTGACCCTGCTCGACAGGCAGAACCAAGTGATTACGCACCTGGGAGACGATCCCAAGTGGCGCGCCGCCGCGCTAGCCGACGGGCTGAAAATGCGCAGGCAGCGCGAGCGCTGGGTCGACGGAAAATTCATTCATCCGCACGACGCCTGCTTCGATCAGGCAGGCAACATCTACGTTACGGAATGGGTCGAAGGAGGCCGGGTAACGTTTTTGAAAAAAGTGGGGTAGCGAGCCGGTTCAGAAGAGGTCGCCGTTAAGCCTTGTTCAATCCTGGCTGGCCGGCTTCGAGCACGAAGCTGGCGCGGGTGTTGAGCGGAGCGCCGGGCTTGGTGACGTACGGAATGGTGCGGTAGTGGGTCGTCCATGTTTGGGGAGTCAGTTGGCAAGCGACGTAGCCCCGTTCGTAGTTGTTGAACTTGACGAAGGGATTTTCGGCTAAGACTTGCGGGGTATGTTTGGCTTGCAGCGCGCCGTCGCCGCTAGAACTGATCGAGGTGCCGACGAACTCGACGGCGACCGCCGGCGAATCGGCGTCGTCGGCGTTGATTTGCAGGTCGTTCGCCCAGTTGCTGTGAATGTCGCCGGTGATAACCACCGGGTTTTTGTCGGCATGCTGGCTGAAAAAGCGAAGCAGACGCTGGCGATTCGCTTCGTAACCGGGCCACTGATCCATGCTGTAGGCGGCGCCTTCGCCTCCTTCGCGATCGACCCTTCCCATCATGACCTGCTGCGCTAGAACGTTCCAAACGCTGTTGGAGTTGGCGATTTCTTGGTTGAGCCATTGCTCTTGCCGGTCGCCCAAGATCGAGGCGGTCGGGCTTAGCGCGTCTTCGCAAACCCGTTTTTTGCCGTCTCCGCAAGGCTGGTCGCTTCGGTATTGTCGCGTATCCAACACTTCGAAATCGGCCAGGCGACCGAATTTGACTTTGCGATAAAGCTGCATGTCGGGGCCGGAGGGGAGTTGAGCCGAACGCAGCGGCATATGTTCGTAATACGCCTTGTAAGCGTTGGCTCGTCGCTGCATGAACTTGGCGCGCTCATTGCGCGGGGCGTTGGGATGCTCGGGAATGTCGCTCGCATAGTTGTTGTCAAACTCGTGATCGTCCCAGGTAACGATCCAAGGACACATCGCATGCGCCGCCTGAAGGTGGGGATCGGTCTTGTATTGGGCATGCCGGATTCGATAGTCGCTCAACTGATCAAGATAGGGGCCGGCATGCTTGCGGACTCGGCCGTCGGCGCCTTCGCGTTCGTAAATGTAATCGCCCAGGTGCGCTACCAGGTCGAAGTCTTCGCGCACCATATGTTCGTAGGCGGTGTAGTAGCCTGTTTCAAAATGCTGACACGAAGCAAAGGCGAACTTGAGGTCGTCGGGCATCGCGTCAAATCGCGGCGCCGTTCGAGCGCGTCCTTTGGGGCTGATGTCGCCGGCGCCGGCGAACTGATAGTAATAGCGACGATCAGGTTCTAGCCCTGAAGCTTCGACATGAATTGAGTGCCCCATGTCAGGCGTGGCGATCGCCGTCCCTTCGGCAGCGACTTGCGTCATCGCTTCGTCGCGACAAACCTTCCAGCGGACTTCGACGTTCTCGTGCGGCATGCCTCCGCCTTCGAGAGGTTTGGGCGCCAGTCGGGTCCACAGGACGAACCCGTCAGGGGTCGGATCGCCGGATGCGACTCCGAGAGCGAACGGATAATCGCCGCCTGAGACGTTACGGCGGAAGCCGGCCGATGCGAGGTTTTCGAGCGAGGGCCAAGCGGTAAGCAACGATCCGCCGAACGCTAGAATTTGACGACGGTTCCAAGTTCGGCCAGGCGTATGAAGACGTTGGGCGCACATCGCAGTTTCTCCGCAGAATGATAGGCAGGCGAATAGGGAGGAGGCAAGCGAAAGACTCGATCGGATCGAGCGAACCAAAACGGAGTCTAATGGGCGGCGCAGCGGCGATCAAGTTAACGTCTAATAAAGAAAGGGAGGCCGTCGGGCCTCCCATTGTTTGGAGATGGATCGCGTTAGGAAACGTTTGATTATTTCTTTTAAATGCCGTCGTACGCGTCGACGGCTTGGCGGATCACTTCCAGTTCTTCGCCGCTCAGTTCGACATTGCCGGCGCCGGCGTTATCGGTCGCTTGTTCCGGCGTTCGCGCGCCGCACAGCACGTGCGAACAACCGCGTTGAGACAGGGTCCAGGCCATCGTCAATTGCGATAAGCTCAGTCCGTGCCGCTCGGCGATTGGGCGCATCGGATCTAGCATCGCCAACACGCGACGCACGTTGTCCGGCTTAAAGCGTTCTTTGAAGCGGCGCTGATCGCCTTCGCCGTATTCGCGCTCCGGCGAAATTTTTCCGGTTAACAAGCCTTGTCCGAGCGGGCTGTAAGCGAGAAACGCGATTTGCTGGTCCGCGCACTTCGGCAGATTGGTTTGCTCCATGCCGCGGTCTAGCATCGAATATTTTTCTTGGTCGGAATCGATCTGGCCATATTGTCGATATTGGTCGATCTGCTGCGGCGTGGCGTTCGAAACGCCGATGGCGCGAATCTTGCCTTCCTGCTTCAACTCTTCGAGGGCGCCCATCCGTTCTTCGATCTCGGTCGAATCATCTTGCCAGTGCGTTTGATACAGGTCGATCACGTCGGTACGCAACCGTTTGAGGCTGCGTTCGACTTCTTCGCGGATGCCGTCTCGTCCGCTATAGATGTAGACGTCGAAGCTTTGATCTTGCTTTTCGCCGGTCCAATCGACGTTTTGCTGCGTGGTCGAAAACTTTTTGGCGGCGCGCTTCCGTTGTTCGTCGTTCAGGTCCCATCGCATCGAGCATTTGGTCGCCAAGATCACCTGGTCGCGTCGATCCGCGATCGCTTTGCCGACTACTTCTTCGCTATGTCCGAAACCGTAAATCGGAGCGGTGTCGATCAGATCGCCGCCAGCGTCGAGAAAGGCGTGAATCGCGCGAATCGATTCGCTTTCTTCGGCGCCGCCCCAGGTCCATCCGCCGATCGCCCATGCGCCAAACCCAATCACCGAGGCTTCGATACCGGAACGACCTAACGCTCGTTTTTTCATCTTGTTTACTTCCTGCTCTGTTGGGTTTTTTAAGAGGCGACGAGATCATCTGCGATGCGAAACGTCTGCGACAAAGGGAAGATCGCCAGCGCCGCATGACCAAGGCGAGTTGCGCTAGGACGCATCGCGGGAGGAGGCGTCGTGCCGGAATCGGATCGGCGGGCGCCCCATCGATCTTGCAAGCGACCGAGCGCCGAGAGGCAGTGCGCTTTAGGCGTCTTCAACTCCGCCTATCAGGATAGATGCGTAAGCGAATAAAACAACCCGCCTGACGACGATTACGGCGACTGCGACTGGGGTAGCGTGGTTGACCTGTCGGTGGAGTCGAGTCGCCGCTCAGCGGCAATTTCGCGCGTCTAGCGAAACCGTTTTTCGGTATGCGTTGTAACACGCTGCGATGGTTGAGATCTGCTGTTGCTTGGGCTTCATCCGATTGCGGGCTGGAGGGCGACTGGAGCTTGCGGGGCAGTTGCTGGCAAGCCTCCCCATTCGTATTGGAAAAAAGTTGCTTTTCGTCCATATTTTGTTATGTTTGGGGTATGGCGAATTTGCAGGAATACATCAATTCAGAGCTAGCGCGAGGTCGAGCGTATTTCTCGAAAGAAGATGCGCTCGCCTTTTTGCGCCAGTCGCCAGAGGCTTTTCAAAAGGGGGTGCAGCGTCTTAGACGTAAGGGAATCTTAATTGCTCCTAGGCGTGGATTTTACCTGATCATCCGACCGGAGGATCGAGCGTTCGGCGCTCCTGATCCAGCTAAGTGGATTGGGCCGCTGATGGCCTTTATTGGCAGCGACTATCGTATCTCGTTACTGCGAGCGGCGGCTTTTCACGGGGCGTCGCATCAAGCGGCCATGGTGTTTCAAGTGATCGCTCCACGGCAATTGCCGAAAATTGAGATTGGGCGTCATCGAGTCGAATTTGCGTATCAAAGCGCGGCGGCCTTTACTGAAGTGAATCGATCAGAGTGGCTGGACAAACTCAAGACGGGAGCAGGTTATGCCAAGGTAGCCGGGATAGAGTTGACCCTCTTGGATTCTTGCCGATATTTCCACCGAGCGGCTGGAATCGAGGGTGCGGCACAGGTGACGTATGACTTGGGCGAAAAAGCCAACCCGAAAATACTTGGCAAAGTCGCCGCACACTATGAGAATTCAGCAGTTCGGCGACTGGGGTATTTGCTGGAGAAATTTAGCCATCTGCGGCAGGCCCAAGCGCTCAAAAAATACGCAAGCCGGGCCAAGTCCTTCAAGCCGCTTGATCCATCTGTCAAACCAATTCTTCCGGAATTGGCTGATCTGAACGAAAGGAACGTCGCGTGGAAACTCGACCTCAACGTCGCGCCGGAGATTGATCGGTGATTCCTCAAGCTTACCTCAATCAATGGATCGCCTACGCTCCCTGGCCTGATTTGCGTCAGGTTGAACAAGACCTCATCATTTGCCGGGCACTATGTGATCTGTTTAATCGTCCAGTACTAAAAGACAAGATCGCCTTTCGCGGCGGTACGGCGATCAACAAGCTCTTGTTCGACAAGCCTTTGCGTTATTCCGAAGATATTGATCTCGTGCAAACCCAGGCGGAGCCAATTAAACAGACGATTCGCGAAATACGCGATAGCCTTTCCTGGCTTGGAAGGTGCAGCTACAAGGCAGCCGCGCATTATATCAGCCTGGTTTACAAGTTTACGCCGGAGTCTGGCGACGGCAGCCCGCTGAAACTCAAGATCGAAATAAA
>JBITAD010000538.1:0-7453 GCA_044439945.1 Blastopirellula sp. JB062 | reverse complement strand
CGATCCGCATTAGCTGGTATTACGTCGTATTGCCGGCGCTGCTGCTTAATTATTTCGGCCAAGGCGCCTTTTTGCTTCAGCACCCGGAAGACGCCAGAAATCCGTTTTATTTGATGGCGCCTGATTGGGCGCTTTATCCGCTGGTCGCTTTTGCGACCGTCGCCACGGTCATTGCGTCGCAAGCGGTGATAACGGGCGCCTTCTCTTTAACGCTTCAAGCGGTGCAGCTAGGCTATTGTCCGCGGATGACGATCCGCCATACGTCGGCCGAGCAGATCGGCCAGATCTATATTCCTTTGATCAATTGGGCGCTGATGTTCGCCTGCATCGGTCTGGTGCTGGGCTTTCGTTCTTCCGGCAATCTTGCGGCCGCCTACGGAGTGGCGGTCACGATTACGATGGTGATCACCACGGTGTTGTTTTTTCTGCTGACGCAAATGCATTGGAAATGGCCCCTGCCGGCGTCGCTCATATTGTGCGGCATCTTCCTGGCGATCGACCTCTCGTTCTTAGGCGCGAACCTCTTCAAGGTCATGAACGGCGGCTGGTTTCCGCTTTTGATCGCCGGCGGCGCGTACGCATGCATGTCGACCTGGATGGCGGGGCAACGCTTGCTGGCGCGAAGGATACGCGAACGGACCCTTTCGGTCGAACTGTACGTCGCTGATCTAATGAACGATCCGCCCCATCGCGTTCCAGGCATGGCGATCTTTATGACCAGCAATCCGGTCGGCACTCCGCCTGCGTTGCGGCACAACGTCCGCCACAACAAAGTTCTGCATCAGCAAGTCGTGCTGCTGACGGTCACGACGGCGAGCGTGCCGCACGTTCGGCTCGCCAAACGGATCGAATGCGAAGAAATCGGCGAAGGCTTCTTCCGCATCGAACTTCGCTACGGCTTTATGGATTCGCCGAATATTCCCGTCACATTAGCCACCATCGACCATGACCGTCTCAACTTCCATAGCGAAGACGTGACCTACTTCCTCGGTTCCGAACGTCTGCTGACGGCCGATCGGCCCGGCATGCCGATCTGGCGCGAAAAGCTGTTCGCCTGGATGTCTCGCAACGCGCAGCCGGCGACGGCCTTTTATTCGTTGCCGCCCAGCCAAATCGTCGAAATCGGCGCCCAGGTCGAGCTATAAGCGAAGTCGTCTCGCCTAGCTAGGGCTCTCGGCCAACGCTTGTTCCAGCATCAGCAGCAAGCGATCGATTTCGGCGGCAGTTTCGCGATCAAGATCCCAAGCGTAAGGAGTCCGCCGCAGGGTCGACGGAAAGATGCCCCGCTTGTTCAAAACGTACTTCTCGATGGCCAAAAATCCGTCGAGCCCGGCTTGCAATTGCAACGCGACGATCGCACAGATCGGAAAATAAAGACGGTAAGCGGTCGGGTCGTCGTTCCGTCGCAGCGCTCGCCAAAGCGCGACGATTCCATCAAGCAAATCAACGCCAGGCATCGTTCCTCGGATGCCGCGACGATAACAATCGATCAACAGAATGCCCCCCGATCCGTCGAAGATCTGCGCCTTTCCTTGCGTTTGATCTCGCAGTTCGGAAAGATTCGGTCCAATCGGCGAAGCCTCGGGCTTGAACAAGATTTTGTCGGCGCCGAACGCGTCGACCAGGCGCGCGTAAAACGAAGTCGATATCGCTCGCCCCACATACGACGAAGCGTCTTGCACGACCAACGGCAGATCGACGTCGCGCGCCAATTGCGAAAAGTAGTCCCACATCGCTCCTTCCGGCAACGCCACGCTAATCGGCGGTATCGCCATGATCGCGCTGCAGCCGCTTCGTTCGGCATGGCGAGCGTATTCAACGGCCTGGCGAGTCGTTTCGGCGCCGACGCTGGCGATCACCTGGCCGCGTCCCGCGGTCATCGCCACCATCATTTCGGTCAGCTCGCATCGTTCCGAGGGCGACAAGCGGAGAATTTCGGAAACCATCGCCGAGCAGACGCCGTCGGCGCCGACGGAAAAGATCCAATCAATCTCTTGTCGCAAGACGTCGCGATCAATCGTCTCATCGTCGCGTAGCGGCGTATGCAAAACGGGGAGAACGCCTTGTATGGTTTGAGTCATGGCCCTGTCTATCTAGTGAAAATCAAAAAGAAAGCGAGACCGGCGAAAAAGTTTCGCGGCTGCGCCTTCCGTCGTTTGGCGAAGAGAAGTTCGCAATCAGGCGTTCTGCAACACGTGGGTCGCTTCGGCCGGGGTCGATATTTGTCGTACGAGATCGGTCATCGCCTCGATCGTCAGTTCGAGCGCTCCCAGATCAAACGGGGTCTGCATGACGGGATAGATATCAAGATGATACAAAGCCGCCGGACAAAGATACCCGATCGAGCCGTTCACCAGATTGAGACAAAGGATCGTTTGCTCGGGAAAGCGGCGACGGATTTCGGTTTGCAAAACCGAGTACGATTCGGCCATGCTGCCGATTAAAATCGCATCGCCGATCTTCCAAGCCCAAATCGGCAGCGTGAAGGTATCGTCGTCGCCTAATGCGATCCGGATATCGCGTTTGCGACGCAAGCGTTCGGCCAGCGCGCGATCGCGGCACGCCAGGCGCTGGCGTTCCAGTTCGGCGGCGGAAGGCCAATCTTTCAGCGGCACTTCGACGCTTGATCGCAGCGCGCGTAGTTGCGTCGACGGCGACGCCGCCGCATGTCGCCAAACCGCCAGCGGAGCGCCCGATTCGACCACGCCTTGAAAGGTCAAGCGTTTGCCGATCGGCTCCATATTTTCTAAGGTCGACAAAGCGGCGTAGGCCAGTTGGCGACCATGCCGATCGGCGGTTTCGCAATCGGCCACATATTGATATCGGGGCGCCAAATCTCCCGACGCGCCCTGCATAAAAATCGCGTCGGCGCCTGTTTCTCGCGTAATCGTCTCTCGCATCGCTCCCAAGTAATCCGGCGAGATCGCCTGGTTTTCCCACGCCAAGGTCGTGGGATGACACGCGTAGTTCACCAAGACCCCGCGCAGTTTGCCCGTCGCGTCGGCCAACCGCCCTACTAACAACGTTTTGTCGGCGGCGGCATGCGGATCGAATCCGCACAACACGCGATCGGCGCCGGCGGCGGGATCTTCGAGATCGCGATTGGTCGCCAGACCGCATTGTCCGGTCTGCCAATCAAGTTGGGCGGCGAACGAATCTTCGAGCGACGCACGTATCACGTCGAGCAACGTTCGTTGCAATTGATCGAGCCAACGTTGCTGGTCCGCCTGGCCGGGCAAGTTGGGGTCGAGTTTCGCCAAAGGGGGCGAAGCGTGCGTATGGGTCAGCCCGAACAAAAAGTTTTCCGGCTCCAGCGAAAACCGCTTTAAGACGCTCGCTTGAAATTCTTGGAACGTCTCCAAGGTTTGCCACCAGCCCAGATCGGCGTCGATATAAACCAGCGGCGTCGAATCCTCGTCAGCGCGCAGCGTTACCGCCGTGACGGTCAAAGGTCGATGGATCGCATTGGCGACGTCATGTTCGGCGGCGCCCCAACAGCGGGAATAGACGCCCAGCGGCGGAGTCACGTCAGCCGTGGCGATCCCGGCAAGGCCCGACCATGCGGCATGGGCGAAGGAAGGTTGTTCTGGTGCGGTTTCGCTCATATCGTTCGCTTTCCAATTCGAGATCGCGCCCGAGGGCGATCAGGATACGTGTCGTTCTGCATGCCGACTACCAATCCCCCACGCTTCCGTCGGCGTAGAAAACGCGCTGCAGCAATTCTTGTTGAAACGGATGCCGCTTGATTTCTTCTTCGTTGATGTTGATCCCCAAGCCGGGACGTTGATTGGGTTGAACGGTTCGCGTTTTCGGATCAATCTGAAAACCTTCGTCCACAACGTCGTAGCGCCAAGGAACGTCGTTTTGAACCGATTCGCAAATGATGTAGCTCGGTTGCGAAAAGCCGAATTCCAACGACGCCGCCGTGCTGACAGGCCCCTGCGGATTATGGGGCGCCAGCGCGATGCGATACGCTTCGGCCAAAGCCGCGATTCGTCGCGCCTCGCTTAAGCCGCCGCAATGGGTGATGTCTAGCTGGCAAATTCCGCACGCTTGCTCGACGAACAAATCGCGAAACGCCGCTAAATGGTTCAACCGTTCGCCGGTGGCGATCGGGGTCGAGACGGCGGCGTTGATCGTCGCCAACCCGGTCAAAGACTCGGGCCAGCAAGGCTCTTCTAAAAAGTAAAGCTCGTACGGCTCCAGCGCTTTGGCGAACTTTAAGCCCATGGCCGGCGACGGACGCGCGTGACAATCGACCATGATGTCGATATCCGGCCCGACGGCCGAGCGCATCGCTTCGACGCAGGCGGCCGCCGCGCGCACCAGCTTATTCCCTTCGATCGGCATGGTCGGCGGAACGGCCATCGACTTAAAAGCGGAATAGCCCTGCTCGACCGCTTCGACCGCAAGATCGGCGAATTGCTTGGCGCTGTCGATCGGCGTTTCGTAAAAGTCTTCCATGCGACCGCCTCCGAGATGGGAATAGAGACGAATCGTATCGCGGACGGGACCGCCCCATAATTGATGGCAAGGAACGTTGTGGATTTTGCCCACGAGATCCCATAACGCCAGATCGATTCCGGCGATCGCCGTCGCTCTGACGATGCCGCCGCCATGCCAAAAATGCTGACGCCACATCATTTGCCAGAGATACTCGACCCGGGTCGGATCTTCGCCGACCAACAGCTGCGCCAGATCATCGATCGCTCCGACGACGCTTCGCGTATGCCATTCTAAAGTCGCTTCGCCCCAGCCGATCAAACCAGGCTGATCCGTCGTAATTTTAACGAACACCCAATTTCGCATTCGAGCATGACAAACCAGGGTTTCGACGCGTGTGATTTTCATGCGATTTAAAACACTACTCCCGAGAATGTGACGAACAGGGCGGCCATCACGACGACGAACAATCCCCACCAGGTAACGACGCTCGTGTACCAATGGTCGCCCAGGTTCTGAAAAAGGGTCAAACGCGACCAATTGAAGGTCAGCTGATCCGTGATTTGGTCGGGTCTCGGCGGCGCGGTGGCCAAACTGACGCCGACGCATACCGTCACGCAAAGCAGCCAATTGATCGCCGCCTGGTTCCAGTACGGGCTTAACCAAGCGGGCGCCTGCGGATCAAGGTGCAAATAAAGCTTCATCGCGATGCCGGAAGCGAAACCGATGCAAATGGCGCAGATCGCTCCGGTCGAATTGATGCGACGCCACAAGATGCCCAACAAAAAGACGGCGGCGAACGGCGGCGCGAAGAAAGCGTAAAGCGACTGGGCGTACTCGAACAGACTGCCGCCCAACTCGCCGACGAAACCGCCCAACGTAATCGCGATCGCCAACACCAAGACCGAACTGACGACGCCGACGCGCACCAATTGCCGATCTTCGGCTTGCGGCGCCAACAGCCGCTTATAGATATCGAGCGTTAATATGGTCGACGTCGAATTGAGCACGGAGTTGATCGTCGACTGAATCGCTCCAAACAGCGCGGCCAACAACAACCCGCGCAGTCCGGCCGGCACTAACGACTGAATCAGACTGACGTATCCTTGATCGGCGGCCGGTTTTACTTCGTCCCAAGGTCGCAGCAGAATATCGGGGTGCAGCGCGAACAGGACCATCCCCGGCAAGACGGAGATCAGCGGAAAAAAGACTTTGACCCAGCCGGCCAAGACGATTCCCATGCGAGCATGATATTCGTCTTTGGCGCCGAGCACTCGCTGAATCATGAATTGATTCAGCACGTTGTACCAGATGCCGACCGAGAGCAATAAAGGAATCAAGCTGATCGTCGGCGTGATCGGGTGCGTCGCATCTTGATAAAGCGACAATCGGTTGTATGAGTCTCCCCCGGTCAGATGCGTTAAATGCCGATTGATCGCTTCGGCCCACTCGCCTTCTTTTCCTTGGTTTCGTTCCAACATTAAGGAGAAGCCGTCCCAGAGCGTTCCGCCGTCGCCGGCCAAAGCTTGCAATCCGAGGACGCTGACCAGCACTCCGCCGAGGATCATCACGACGACGGTCAACAAATCGGTCCATGCGACGCTCGACAGACCGCCGTAAATCGCCCAGACGCCGGCGACGATTCCTAACGTGACGATCGAAAACCAGAGGTTCCAGCCGAACATGCTTTGCAGCGCGAGCCCGCCGCCGTACAGCACGGTCGCCAAAAACGCGACGACGTTGCTCAGCACCGTCACGAAAGCGAACATCTGCCGAATCGAGAGACTGAATCGTCGCTCTAGAAATTCGGGGATCGTAAAAACCTTGGTCGCGAGCAAAAACGGGATGAAGAACCAAATCAACAACGAAAACGTGACGACGTTGGCCCATTCCATCAACGAGACGCAAACGCCGAACACGACGGCCGACCCGATCATGCCGATAAAATGTTCGCTGCTGATGTTCGACGCGATGAACGATCCGCCGACGACGTACCACGGAAGCTTTCTTCCGGCGAGAAAATAATCTTGGCTGCTCGCTTGCTCTCCGCGCCCAGCCCAAAACCCCACGGCGCCTAAAAAGAAAAAGAAGCCGATGAAAACGACGTAGTCCCAAAATTCAAGCGGAAATGAAGGCATAATGATCGGCGCAAGATGAGTAGGAAATGACGAGCGGCAGGTACGCGATCAATTCGCCGGAGCGGCAAGGCTTCGCCTCGCAAGCTCCGGCGCAAGGTTTTGTTATCGCTCAGGGCGATTAGCCGGCGCGACCGAAGTCGGGCACCTTCAGTTGTTCGCCGCCCTTGAGCGCGGACTGATGGGCGACGATCCCCGGCGCCGTAAAGGCGACCGACTCGTAAACGTCGACGGCCGGGCGGCGATTGTTGGCCACCGCGTCGATAAATTCGTTCGTGATGAACGTATGCGACCCTTCGTGACCGCTGTTGTGTCGCAACGGCTCAGGCAGCATGTCGGTCTTCCACCACTGGGGAACTTCGTATTCTTCAAAGCGAGGCAAGTTGCGGACGAAACCGGCGTCGTCTTTTTCGGTTTGCTTCCCTTTGCGAACGACGATCGGCTTTTGACCGTTCGGCGTGTGCCCGTAAAAGCTCATTTTGTCGCCGACCCACTCGGCTCGTTCGCCGCCGCGATGGGCGCCTTTCCACCAAACGCGCACGTTGAAGGCCAGCCCCGATTCGGTTTTGAACATCGCCGACTCATTCCAGAACGGATTGTCGTAGGCGTTATCTTTCAAGTATTGCGAGTCGTCTCCCCAACCTTGGCACATCACTTCGGTCAGGCGTTCTCCGGTTACGCCGACGTAGTGGGCCGTGCAGTGGGTGGGATAATTCATCGGCGGAAAACCGTAGCGCCAAGTTCGCTTACCGTTTTCCATAAAGAGCGAATCGAGACCGTCATGCTGATATTCCGATTCGCAATAGACCAAGTTGCCGAACTTGCCTTCTTGATACATCTTGCGAGCGGTAATCGTGCTTTGCTGCCAATAACTG
>JBITAD010000537.1:0-7455 GCA_044439945.1 Blastopirellula sp. JB062 | reverse complement strand
GCGAGCTCGGCGTCTCGTATGTTGGAATGGGGGCAAGTTGCCAAAACCCAAGCCATCCCTTGTTTCGCGCGAGTCAGCTGGGGGGCAAGCTCCAGCGACTTGCGGTAATCGTTGATGCCCCGTTCCCAATATCCCAAATCACTATAGGCGTCGCCGCGATTGGCATACCCCAGCGGATCGCGCGGTGCGAGTCGAATTGCCTGGCCAAAGTCGGCTAAGGCGGCTTGATAATTCTCGGCAAGATATTGAGCGTTGCCGCGGCTGTTGAAGGCGCCGGCGTCTTGCGGCTGAAGTTGAATCGCGCGGCTATAGTCGGCGATCGCGGCCTGCATGCGGCCTGCTTGATAATGAAGCTCGCCGCGATTGAACCAAGAGTTCGCGTATTTGGGGTTCAGCTCGATCGCGCGTGCAAAATCTTTCGTCGCCAGTTCGTGCTTGCCAGCCGCCGCCAGGCTGACTCCGCGGTTATGAACGGCGATCGCCATTTGCGGTTGTAATTTGACGGCCGCGTCAAAGTCGGCCAGGGCAGCTTGGTCAAGCTGGGCGATTTGCTCGGCGTCCGACAGTTCGGCCGCTTGTTCGGCTCGGGCTTCGCCCCGTTTGTTGAGCGCCCAGGCCTGTAGGCGGTCGAAATATTGCTGGTGCGCGTCTGGCAGCGTCAGCTTCTGCGCTTCTTCGCAGATGCCGATGATCTCAGAGTATTCCTCTTCGTTCTCAGCAGCTTTGCTCAACTCGGCGGCCGAGCGGGAAAGCGCGTTAATTTGATCGGCGTCATCTGCAAAAGCGGACGGCAAGGCGGCTGTTGCGAAAAGCAGGCAGAGCGTGATTGAGAGAAGGGCTCGCATGTATCAACCCGGGCGAAGAAAAGAAACAAAGAGAGGTCTAACTCCCATTCAAGTTATCGTGGATAGGGGCGATTTTCCAGTTCGGTTCTCGCCTGAAGCATGCACCGGAGAGACGCAGGACAGGATAGGCGCGTGCGTCGGGAGTCCCGCTGTCCTGCGGCCCCGTCGTCTCGCCATTACGCCGCGTGCCCGCTGGGTTCCCAGTTTTTCCTGCACGCTCCAATGTGGTTTGCGCCCAGCCATAAAACGTTTCATTGCTATGCATTTTATCGCCTTTATTGACCCCCCTGAAGAACTGGTCGGGTTGTCTCTTCCCAGCACGCAGGTCATTGCATTGGCGAACTAGCCGCAACAGTCGCCAGTCGATCAGCAGTTGCAGGTTTCTTGTTAAATGATTTTTGTTTAGTTGGTATATAGTAAGAAAAATGCGACTTCTTTTCAATGGCGAAGTGGTTTTTTTCAGCCGCAGCCTGAGCAGGTGATGCGGGGCGTCGATCCTTCTGTCGTCCAGCCAAGACAGTAGATGGCAAATTTTCGCCCAGGAAGAGCCTCATTGCGTGGGGCGCTTTGCAAGCTGTTGGCCAGACGCATGCGGCTTCGATTACGCGGGTTGTAACAGTTGAGAGTGTTGGCAGGGCGAACGGGGGGCGGTTGTTTTGTTTTTGCAACCGTTTCTTTTTGACAACATCGGCGGGCGGGGTACGGTTGAGCGAATCGCCAATGACTGTGCGAACCTATCGATGGGGCCAAGCGAATGATTATGGAGAATGCGCCGCAGTTAGAGCTTGCCGCAGTTGACGGCCAATCGCCGCGACGCGTGCTAATTTGCGACGATGACGTGGTGCAGCGCGAAGTGCTGGCCCATGTGCTGCGCAATAACGGTTTTGAGACGGTCGATACCGGCCTGGGCGGAGAGTGTTTGCGGTTTGCGGCGAGCGAACCGATCTCGGCCTTACTTCTTGATATTGATCTGCCGGACGCCAACGGGCTCGAAATCTGCGAAGAGCTTTCAGACGCCGAGGGGACGCAGCAATTGCCGATCATTTTGATCAGCGGGATGCATCGAGAAGATCTCGTGCGCTCAGCTCGTCGCAAAGGGGCACGTTTTTTTCTGCAAAAACCGTACGACCCAGCCGCGGTTATCGCCTTATTAGAGCGGGCTTTAGACGAATCTTCTCTGTGGTAATCGCCGCTAGGCGGTTGAAAAGAGAGGGGATAGTTTGGTATCCTTTCGTCCTTGCACTCAACATTAAATTTTGCAGAGGGGCCTAAAACGCCCTGAGATGTCCGGAGAAGTTCGTGGGAACGAAGAAAACGGGAAAAGGTCGGCGAAAAATTGGTCGTAAGAAACGACGTATGCGTGCGAAGATTCGACACCGCAAGAAGTAATTCGATCGCTGAATTAGCTTTTCTAAAAAACAACACAATGCGCAAAGCGGCGGCTGGTAGGTCGTCGCTTTACGCTGCGCAAGCGGCAAGATTTCGCCGCTAAGCCGTCTCGCGGCTAGAGCGGACTCTCTTCTTTTTTCGAGTCTGGGCCTGCCCGAAAGATCGCCCGGCACGCGCTAACTGCTATAATCTAACTGTTCGTCAGGGGTTTCTTTACTGTTTCGCTTCCTCAGCGAAATTCGTGAGGCCAAGCGTGGCGGTACTGAATACATTGAAAGAGGCGTCTGCATCCTCGCTTATCTCGACGCCGTTCAGATCTCCTCGCTTATCGCAAATTCGACCGTTCATGTTCCGATTTCCCGCAAGGCCGACGCGCGCCGGGCTGGCCGCATTCTGTGCAGTCGTCACGTGCTGTATGTCCGCAGGCGTCGCCTTGGCTCAGCCGACCCCGTCGGAAGGAGCGTCGCGCGCAACGATCGAAGATAAAGGGGAAAAGCTCTACTACCTGCAAGATGCGAACAAAGAGTATCGTTTCATCGGCGAGTCGTCGTACGAAGAATACCAAAAGTGGTATGACGAATTCCGTAACAATGACGGCAGCGCGGTTGCGCCAAACTACGCGTTAAACAAGGTCGCCGTCGTCGGCAAGGCTGAAGAAGGCTATGTCGATCTAGAGCTTACTTACTCGTTCGAGATACGCGAAAAAGGCTGGGTCAAAGCCTCGTTGGGGCTGGCCGGCGCTTCGCTGCGAGAAACCCCGGTCGTGTCCGGCGATACGTCTTGGTGGATTAAGCCCGACTCGTCGACCGGCAAATATTTGCTTTGGCTGAAAAGCGACCAGGCGGAGTCGCCGCAAAAAGTGGACGTGCGATTGAAGGTCGCCGTGCGAACCGAATCGAACGGCGACGAGGTCCGCTTTAATCTGAACGTTTCCTCTCCGGCCCAATTTTCGATGCAGTTGTCGCTGCCGCCTCATGTGACGCCGACGGCGGCGGGCAGCGGCATCGTGACGGACGTCGAGCAAATCGGCGGTGCGACCCTGGTTTCGGTCGAGACCGGCAGCGGCAGCACGTTGCAGTTATCGTGGGGGCCAAGCCGCCGTGTGATGCAAGACGACGTTCCGATATTGCGCGCGACCGGCGACATCGAGGTGACGATCGAAGACGATCTGCAATTGAAGTCGACGGCCACGCTGCAAGTGACCTCGCTCAATGGCGTGCCGATCGAAAGCTTCGACGTGCGGATCGCCGATGACGCGGAATGGCTGCCGCCGTCGCAGGCGGTCGATTATGAAATGCGCGAGGTGTTTTTGACGCAAGAGGATGGTGAAGAGCAGCGGTTCGTTCGGATCGAATTCTCGAACAAACTTCCTTCGCGCGAAGTCGAATTGAAGACGCGTCAGGGGGGCGGCGACGCGGCTCAAGAGACTCGTGCGACGGCGGGGATATTCGACGTTTGGCAAGCGAAAGAGCAAGAAGGAAAGCTTCGTTTAAAATATAGCGAGAACGTCATCGCCAGTTGGAGCATGCGAAACTATCGTCGCGAAAAAGTGGGTGAAGCGATGGACGAACGGGCGGCGTTTTCTTATTCGACGCAGCCTGCCGAACTCGACATGAAGGCGATAATGAATCAGCCGACGCTGCAAGCGACCAGTTCGGCTTATCAATTTGTGCTGACCGATTCGGAAGCGAAGGTCGACGTCGATTTCGTTTTTTCAGTTCCCAAATCGTTCACCGAGTCGATCGTCTTCGATCTGAACGGTTGGCAAGAGGTCGTCAAGTTTAAAGAGAGCGACGTCGATTGGGCCCAAGCCGAGACGGTCGACGGCCAGTGGTTCGCCCCGCTTTTGGCGCCTGAGATGGACCGCACGACCACGACGGCGCGAGTTGCGCGGATTTCGTTCACCGCCTCGTTACCGCTTGCCGGGAAAGCGATTGAGAGCGTTTCGTTGCCGCTGATTCGTCCTCAGGTCGCAAAACCGACGTCAGCCGCCATTACGGTTCGCACGGCGAAGAACCTTAAAGCGTCGCCTCGGTTCGCTCCCGATTCGCCATTCCAAATCGACATGCTCGCCGCGCAAGACGGCGCAGGGCGTCAGCCGTTACATTTGCGGATGATGCCGACCGAAGAAACGCCGACGCTTGAGTTGTCGCTTGAAAAGGTGCAGCGGCAGATCTTTGTGACGCCGCGCGCCGCGATTGATATCGAACCGCCGCCGCAACGCGTCGATTTAGCGCCGCCAGATTCTCGTTGTCAGGTCGTACAGACGTTTCAGATTCGCGCCTTTTACGGCGAAATCGGCAATTTGCTGCTGTATGGCGCGCCGCGGTCGACCCTATCTGATTTGGTTATTCGCTTAGACGGCGAAGAGGTCGGCTACGCACAGCGGAAGTCGTCGGACGAGACGGAGCCGGCGCTTCGCATCGATGTCGTCGGTCGCCCTGAAAAAGCGGAATTGACCTTGGAATACAAAATCAGTTCGCCTGGCGCGGCCTTGGCCAGTTCGGGAGGGGACGCGCCGTTGATTACGACGATTCCGCTCGTATCGCTCGCCGTGGAAGAGACTTCGGCCGATCCGGTGCAGTTGGTGACTCGACCGACGCAACTATCGATCTCGTCGCATACCGGCATTCGGGTCGCTGCGCCTGATCCGGCATGGATTCAAGTTCGTCGCCCTGATCCTAGCGTCTTGCTGCAGTTAGAATCGGTCGCCGACGGCGAGGCGGCCGCCCCGTCTGCGGTCACGTTAGAATTGTTGAAACGGACTGGCGACGCCAGCGATTTGCGAACCCGCGTAAAGCGGTGTTGGATTCAGGAAGCGCTGACGTCCGATAGCCGCCGGACCCGCGCAAGTTTTTTGTTGCAAACGCATCAACCCTCTTTGACGCTGCGTTTGCCAGCAGGCGCCCAAACGATCGAATCGAACTGGAAATGGCAGCCGATCCCAGGCGACGACAAGCAAGGAGTCACGCTGCGGATCGAACCGACGCAGCGTTCGCAATCTTCCTCGCTCGATACGTTGGAAGTTGTGTATAAGGTAGAAGGGAGCGGACTTGAGAGCGGAGCGCGGCTCGAAGCGCCGGCGTTGGAAGACGCGGTTTATCTTGAGCCGGTTTATTATCAACTGGCTTGCCCAAGCGACTGGCTGTGTTTGTGGGCGCCTGGTTTGACGGAAGAGATGCATTGGCAGTGGCAAGGCTTGAGCTTTTTGCCGGTCGAGCGGATTCATCAAGATCGACTGGAAAACTGGGCCGAAGCGAGCACGCAAAGTTCGTTTCCGCCGGGGATGAGCCAATATTTGTATAGTTCGGTCGGCGCGCCGAAAGTGATCGAGCCTTGGTTCGTGCGTCGTCGTACGTTAATGCTGACGTTCGGCGGGCTGAGTTTGGCCGTTGGGCTGGGACTGTTCTATTTGCCTCAAGTGCGTCGCGCTTCGGTGATCGGCGTGCTGATTGCGGCGGCCGCGGGCATGTCGATTTTCTATCCGCACCATGCGGTGTTGTTCGGCGGCATGGCGTCGATCGGACTGGTTTGCACTCTGTTCTCGATCGTGCTTTATTTCGCTCTGGGAACGCGACGCGGTTCGCGAACCGTCGTGCGACGAACCAGTTCCGAGTCGCAGTTGCGCGCTCCGAGCAGCGAAGCGAACGAGCCGGTTTCGACGACGGCCGGTTCCGGTTTGCTAAAGTCTTCTTCGGCGGAGGCGTAGCATCGTGCGAGCGGCATTGACGATAGCGGCGATTTTGTGCGGCGGTTTGTTTGCGCAGGCAGACGAGACGGTCGCGCCGATCGAATATCGTCGACTGTACGTCGAGGTGGGGCAGGAAAAAAATTGGCCCCGTAACGGCTTTACCTATGCTCCGGTATTGCGGTTGAGCGACTTTGAAAAAAGCGTTGAAGCGATCCGCGCGACGCGCGGCGGTCCAGGCGACGTCGCGCGAATCCAAACGGCCGAATTGGTCGGACGGGTCAGCGAAAATATGATCGAAGGCGAAGCGGACTTTACGCTTTCGCTGGCGAAAGAAGACTTTGATAAAGATCAACAGTTCGTCTCGTTTCAGGGGACCAATCTCGAGTTCTCGCCGATTGAACTGTTGGCGCCTGATTCGATCGCGAATTTGTCGGCGGTTAGTCGCCCTGGGGTTAGCAACGGCGAAGTCGGAATTTGGGCGGCGGACGCGACGCCAAAATGCCGATGGCGAGCCGTCGCTTCGGACTCGGGCAAATTTTCGCTTCGTTTGCCGCCGGCCGCATCGTCAACGCTGCGGCTTCAGATTGGCGCCGATCAGCAGATTGAAGCGGAAATCGGCATCGTGCGCGAGAAGCGTTGGGACTTTGATAATGAGCTAGGCGAGTGGATCATCTTGCCTGACGCGATGGGACGCATCCAATTTCGGGTTGTCGAGCGTCAAAATTCCAATACGTCTTCGCCCTTGCATGTCGCACAACGGAGCGACTATCAGGTGGGCGCGTCGAGCATTGCGGTATCGACACGGTTTCATTGCGTTACGACCGATCAAACGCTGCGGAAATTTGAGCTTTCGAGCGACGCGCGGCTGATACTGACTAGCGTGCACCTTATCGACCAGCAACAGCGGCGACGCCCCGTCGCTTGGGAGCAGTCTCCGCCCAACGAAGCGGGGCAGCGTCGATTGACGGTTCGTTTGCCGGAGAGCGAAACGCAATCGTTTGACTTTGAGTATTCCGGCGTCGTGCCGCTCGAATACGCGGCCGCCAATCTGAAGGCGCCGCTATTGACCGTCGATCCGGCGGCTTGGCAAGAGAGTAAGCTGACGATCTCGTTAAACGACGACTGGAAACTGACGACCTTGGGGGTACGCGAGGGAAAGCAAGTCAACTTTCAGCCGAGTATCGACGGCGGGCCGGCAACGGCTAATTTCATGCTTTATGCGGCCAACGGCTCGATCGAATTTTCGCTCTCGCGGATCCGACCTCGCTTGCGTTATTTGGTAGGGAATCGAGTCGGTTTGCGACCCGCGAAAATTGTCGTCGAAGCGACCGCCGTAATTGCGGCGGAAGAAGGCGAATCGCTCGACTTAGAATTTGGTTTGGCCAATCCGGGTTGGAGAATCGATTCGTTAACCGCCGAGCCGAATACCCTGCCTGTTGATCGGTGGTATGTCGACGATCACGGCAAATTGATCGTGCGCTTGAAGCAACCGGTAACGCCGTCGGCGTCGGCGACGTTGCATGCGAAGTT
>JBITAD010000536.1:0-7483 GCA_044439945.1 Blastopirellula sp. JB062 | reverse complement strand
ATCGGCAAAAAGGTGGAATGCGAAGTTCTCAAGATCGACGAAGAACGCCGCAATATTGTGGTGAGCCGTCGTTCGCTGATTGAGAAAAAGCGTCAGAAAGACCGCGATTCGCTGCTGCAAGAGTTGGAAATCGGCCAACGTCGCAAGGGCGTGGTCAAGAACATCGCCGACTTCGGCGCGTTCGTCGACTTGGGCGGCATCGACGGTTTGTTGCACATCACCGACATGAGTTGGGGCCGCATTGGTCACCCGACCGAGGTCGTGAAAATCGACGACGAAGTCGAAGTTCAGATTTTGAACATCGATCACGAGCGTCAAAAGATTGCGCTCGGCATGAAGCAGATGCAGCCCAGCCCATGGGACGGCGTCGAAGAGAAATACCCGGTCAGCGCGAAGGTTCGCGGTCAAGTCGTCAACGTGATGAGCTACGGCGCCTTCGTCAAGCTGGAGGAAGGGATCGAAGGTTTGGTTCACATCAGCGAGATGTCGTGGACCAAGCGAATCAGCCATCCGAGCGAAGTGGTCAATATCGGCGACGAAATCGACGTCGTCGTGTTGGGCATTAATAAAGAGAAGCAAGAAATCTCGCTCGGCATGAAGCAGACCCAGTCGAACCCCTGGGAAAACATCAAAGAGCGTTACCCGGTCGAATCGATCGTCAAAGGCAAGGTTCGCAATCTCACCAACTACGGCGCTTTCGTCGAGTTGGAAGAGGGGATCGACGGCCTGTTGCACGTTTCGGATATGTCGTGGACCCGCAAGATCGGTCATCCCAGCGAAATGCTGGAAAAAGGCCAAGAAGTGGAATGCAAGGTCCTCAACATCGAAGAAGACCGTCGGCGTATCGCGCTGGGGCTGAAGCAAATGGATCTCGATCCGTGGGCGAGCAGCATTCCCGACAAGTACCAACCGAACCAGTTGGTCAGCGGCAAGGTCACCAAGATTACCAACTTCGGCGTTTTCGTCGGACTGGAAGATGGCCTGGAAGGCTTGCTGCACATCTCGGAATTGGCTGATGAAAAGGTCGAAAACCCCGAAGACGTGGTCAAAGTGGGCGACGACATAGAGGTGAAGATCTTGCGAGTCGACACCGACGAACGCAAGATCGGCCTGTCGCGCAAACGCGTCCAATGGGCTGCCGAAGACGAAGCGGCCGCTGCCGCCGCCGAAGCGACTGCGGAAAAAGATCAGCAAGAGCTGAAGGGGGGCTTGGGCTCCTCGGGCCCGCTGTTTAGCACCGGAGCGACGGCCGAAGGCGCCGACGAAGCCGAAACGGCGCCCGAAGCTGACGCCGAAACGAAGTCGGAAGAAGGCTAATACCGAAGCTCTCAGCTCGCTTCTCGCCCGCTTCATGGGCGAGAAGCGTTAAATTGATTACGACTCCAACGAGGCAATCGTTGGAGTCGTTTTTTATGCGCTTGCCCGAACTTTCCGTATATCCGGTTCACCTGCGCCGTTTTGCCGGAAGGTTGAGATTTGGGCGCCCAAGCGACGATAGCAGTCTAAGTGCCAGCAACGCCCTCCCCCGCACCATGAGCTATCGGACGATATGGCGACTCAACAAAAAAAAGAGATCAAGGAAGAAACGGTTCAAAGTCCGCTAGAGACGTATCTGCGCGAGATCAATGAGACGGCCCTTCTGTCTGCGAAAGATGAGAAAGAGTTGGCTCGCTTGATCGGCGAAGGCGACGTCAACGCGCGAGACCGGATGGTTCGGGCAAATCTGCGCTTGGTGGTGAATATCGCCCGCGGCTACACCGGCAAAGGACTGGGTCTGCAAGACTTGATCGAAGAAGGCAATTTAGGCCTGTTGCGAGCCGTCGAAGGTTTCGACCCGGCGATGGGAACGCGATTTAGTACGTACGCCAGCTATTGGATTAAGCAGTCGATCAAGCGCGCCTTGATTAATTGTGCAAAAACGATCCGCATTCCGGCGTACATGGTCGAGTTGCTCTCGAAATGGCGACGTGCGACAAACCGCTTGACGGAAGAACTGGGTCGCACGCCGACCCCGGAAGAAATTGCTCGCGTCTTGGGCTTACCCAAGAAAAAGCTGCCGATCATCAAGAAGGCGATCAAGATCTACAACTCGACCCCGCAGACCGATCAAACCGACAGCGGTTGGTCGTTGGGCGAGATGGTGATGGACGAGCGGCTGAAAAACCCGGAAGAAGAAATGGTTGAGCATGACGATTTGAAGAACGTCATGCAAATGCTGAAAACGATGGATCCCCGCGAAGCGACCGTGTTGCGGATGCGTTTTGGGTTAGACGGCATGGAACCGCACACCCTGAAAGAGATCGGCGAAAAACTGGGGCTAACCCGAGAGCGCGTTCGTCAGATCGAGACCGAAGCGCTCGGCAAACTGGCCGAAGGCCTGCAAGATCCGCGCGAACGCGAGCTGGAAGGCCCCTTCCGACGTCGGCTGGTACGCCGCTGATGCGCCGGGGCGATCGGCTCTCCTGCTTTCGCCGTCGCGTTAAACCGCGTATATTCACCACCTGAGCACTCGTCATTCAGGTGGTCTTTTTTTGCGCTCAGCGAGATTCGATGAACACTATTCAGCTTGAAGATTTCATTCGTGACGTTCCCGACTTCCCCAAGCCGGGCATCATGTTTAAAGACATCACCCCGCTGCTGGCCGACGTTCAGGCGTTTGACGCGGCGATCGAGCAGATGGCGGCGCATTACCAAGAGAAGCAGGTCGACGTCATCGTCGCCGCCGAAGCGCGCGGTTTTATCTTTGCGGCGCCGTTGGCTTTGAAACTGGGGGTCGGCTTCGTTCCGGTTCGCAAGCCGGGCAAACTGCCGTTCAATACGCATTCGTTCCAATACGAATTGGAATACGGTACAGATACCCTTGAGATTCATATCGACGGCGTCTCCAAGGGGCAGAACGTCTTGCTGGTCGACGATCTGCTGGCGACCGGCGGCACGATCAAAGCGTGTGCGAATTTGGTCGAGCATATTGGGGCGACGGTGGCGGGATGCTGCTTTTTGATCGAACTCGGCTTTCTCGAGGGGGCGGCGAAAGTGGCCCCGCACGAGTGTTACAGCTTGATTAAGTACTAGCGGCTCAAGGCAGGCGATTTCTTCGTCGGACAAGTTACGTCTGCTTCATAGAGCCATATGCGGTGCTTAGTCAGCGCGAACGACATGGCGTTTCGCGTATCGGTCGGAGAACTGCGGCGAACATATTAGTGCGCGACAGAAGCTGAAGCGCCTAATGACAAGCGATCTTCTCGGGAGCTTCACTGAATGAAAGAATCCGTGGTTCTTCGCGAGCAGCCGAACTTGTTCGAGACGAAGGTTGCGATCTTGGAGGCGGATGGAGATAACGACAGCATCTATCTCTATGTTTTTCCGCCGCAATCGCCCCGCGAAATTCATGCGCTGTGGGTTGCCAATTGCGCCGATCGAGACGCGGCTCAGGTCGAAGAGCAGATGCGCGCTGCGCTGCCTCCTCGTTTGCCTCATGCCCAGATCAACGATGCGGCGCTAATTACCGACCTCAATGCGGACAACTGGGACGTGCGTTGGAGTTTGGATCAGCAAAGCGTTGCGGTTTGGCATCTAGATCAGATCGTGGCGATCATGCCAAGTTGGGGGCCGGCCAATCGCTTCGCAGGCTTCGCTCGCGGCAGCTCCGCAGAGACGTCGGTCGCCTGGCCGCTGACCAGCGAGAACGTTTTGCTTTCTCGATTTGAGGCGGAAGATCGTTTTTTACGCGGCTGGGACGAAACGACTTGGAAGACGATTCAGCAAGGAACGTTGGCCAGTTATCAATCACTGCACGTCGGTGAGGTCCGATACTTTGCGGCGGATCAGGGCAAATGGCCCCCGCTGGCGATCACGCTTTCTGGCGACTCGGGCCGCAGTTTTATGGCGACCGCCGGCATGGCGATCTTGCCGATGCCAGGCGCGGAGAGCAGCGCAGACGAAACGCCGGTTTCGCGACGTATCGAACTAGGCGTGTTGTGCGAGACGTCGGCCGCCGACGAGACGGTCTGCGGTCAGCTTTCGAGTTGGGCGCGGTATCCGTGGCGCTATGCGACGCATTTCGATCATGGGCATACGATCTCGACCGAAGCTTTCGCCCAGGTGGCGCCGCGGTTTACGCATATGGCGATCGCCGAGCGAGCCAGTTTTCTGCCGTCGATCAACTTGCCCGCAATCGAGGGCGATTCGCCCCGCTTCCTGTATTTGATTCCGATTACGGCGGCCGAGCAAAAAATGGCCGAAAATCGCGGAACGGCTCGTTTGCTAGAATTGCTTGAAGCCGCACCTGCCCCGCTTTCGTTAGAGCGCGAGGCAGTCGCTTAATCGCTATGATTCGGCGAGTTGGCGGGTCGTTCTGATGTCGGCGAACGCTTGGCTGAGTCGGCGGTCAAGTTCTGTGAGCAGTTCATCGTCTGAGAGCGTTTGGATAAGCTCGAGGTCGATAGGGGGCGCAATGCGAATATGGATAACGCTTCGCCGGGGGAGTTTCGCCGTTCTTGGCCAAGCGTGGAACGCTCCGTCAATCGCCACTGGAACAATGGGAACTCCGCCGCGCCGTGCCAGCGGAATGAAGCCTGGTTTTAAGGGGCCGATTTCGCCGTCTTGGGTTCGCGTGCCTTCGGGAAAGATCAGGACCAATTCGCCCCGCTTTAAACGCTTCAGCGTTTCTTTCAGGCCTGATAAGCTGGAGCCGTCGCGATCGACCGGAATCGAATCGAGCGACTGAATTAGCCAGCGAAACGGCGTAAACTTGAACAACGATTGTCGGGCCAAAAAGTTGAGCCGCCGCTGGCAGGTCAAACCGACGAGTACTGGATCGAGGAAACTTTGATGATTTGGGCAGACGAGGGCGCCCCCCTCAAGCGGCCAGTTTTCGCGTCCGTAAACGCGAATGCGAAAAAGGCAGACGCCGCCAAGGCGCGAGATCACGCGCAGCGCGTCGTACCAGAGTCGTTTCGCAAGCGAGCGGCCTGTCATCGCTACTTCCTTGTTTAGGCTATCGAGTCGCGCGTCGCTCGTCGACGATTTCGATCAGCCGGCGGATCACTTCGCTCGGAGTCATGCCGTCCGTTTTCAATTCGATTGCGTCGTCCGCTTTGCGTAGCGGTCCGACGCTACGGTTCGAGTCTTCTTCGTCGCGCTGATTTTGTTGCGTCAAGATTTCGTCATATTCGGCCGCGACTCCGCGCGCCGCCAAGTCGGCCACACGACGGCGAGCCCGCTCTTCCGGCGAGGCGGTCAGATAAATTTTGCATTCTGCGGTCGGAAAGACGACCGTGCCTTGATCGCGCCCTTCGGTGACAAGATCTTTCTCGCGACCGAACTGTTGTTGTAATTCGACCAAATGCATCCGAACCGCGACGTTCGCCGCCGCGTAACGGGTCGCTTGCGTCACCTCAGGCGTGCGGATTTCGTCGGTCGCATCGGCGCCGTCGATGACGACCCGCCCTTGGGTCAAGTCGATCCGCATGTTGCGAGCCGCGTCGGCGACGACTGATTCGTCGGTAAGATCGCCCCCTTGGCGAATGACGGCCCAGGCGACGGCGCGATACATGGCGCCCGTGTCAAGAAACTCGAATCCTAGTTGCTCGGCGACTTGACGCGCGATCGAGCTTTTTCCGGCGCCGGCCGGTCCGTCGATCGTAACGATCATCGGCTTTCGTCCTTCGTCGCTTCGGCCCAGTACACGTCGATTTGTCGCCATTCATTCGGCTGTAAGTCGAAGTGGACTCGATCGTCGCTGGTTTTGGCGACCGCGATCGACTCGCCGTGCAACTCCATCAGCTGAGCGCGGCCGACGTTGCGGAAGCAGCGCAGGCTGCCCTTCGCAGATCGCCCTTCGGTTTCCAGGAGGCGAGCCGAAAAGCCGATGACCGTTTCGCCGGCAGTCAGCGGTCGCAATGCGGTTAGTACGACGTTTTTGGCGTCAATATGCAGCGCCCATGAGGTATCGCCGGGCGTCGGTGAGGGAGCGTTCTCCCAGCGCGGCGACGGCGAATAGGTCAGTTGACGAGCCTGTTGCAGCGGATAGGGCAGATCGATGCCGATGCCTAAGCGGAACGAGCGAGCAGTTTCGCCGCGGGGGATCAAAATGGAGTCGAGCATCCGCCCGCGAACATGCTGATGAAAGGGAACGCCGCCGGTCAAGATCTGGGTATGAGCTTTGCCATTTTCGATTTCGACGTAATGCGGCGCTTCGATTCGATTCGAGTCGACACGGCGCCGCTGCCAATGTTGATCGCGGTAGAGGAACGCGGAGGCGTCGCTCCAAGCGAAGCGAGCGCAAAAGTAAGAATTCCACGGTTCCGCCTTCGGCTCTTCATGCGGTGAGAGGTCGATGTCGATTTGCAGCACGCGGCTCGACCGCCAAAGCGTATAAATTTGTTCAAACTGGGCGAGCGTATGGCCGGCGGTATTGAGCAGGCGCCCCGCGATTTTGATCTCTCCTTTGGCGGCGGTATTGGAGACTTCTTCGATCGAATCGGCCGCCATGATCGAATAGACGGCGGTTTCGTTCGGGTCGACGTAACGGGCGCCGGTCGGAGGGCGTTGCCCGGGCAACCGCAACGCAAGTTGCTGCGAAAGGCGATTCCCCCGGCTTTTGTAGTCGTAGATCGATTGCAGCGCGCCGGTGACCGGATCGAAATGGACTTCCATAAATTCGTTCCGCAGGACCCCCTCTTTGATCATCGTTTGAGATTTTTCGTTGGGGGGCGAGCCGCCGTCGGGCAGCCAGGCGTATCCGCAAGAGGGCGCCTCCCAGACGGCATGACGTCCGCTTTTATCTTCGGAGGCGATGAGAATCCCTTTTCCCCCTGGTAAAGAAGAGAGTTGGTCGGTTTCGCCGCCGCTGACCGCCGTAAAGCTAAAAGGGTTGGCGACTAGCAAGCTGGGTGTCGGCGAATCGTCACGCCGGGGCAGACGGGCCGCAAAATCGGTTAGTGCGCCTTCGATGATGGCGTCGGCGTCGAACGTTTCGTTCGATTCGTCGGCTGGTTCTTTCCAACTGCGATGCGCGTCATGTTGCGAGCCGGTATGTCCCGTGATCAGCGCGGTGACCGCTTCGATGTTGCCGGCCGCATCCAGTTTGGCGTTTGCGACGGCGCGGTCGCGATGGCTTGAGATTGGGCCTTGTTGGCGGCGAATGACCGCTTGTTTGTGATAGGGAGAGTTGTATCGCGCGTCTTTAAATGAGTCGTGATAAGCGGGCAGTTCGGTTTCGGCGAAGTAACGCTCGATCGTCAGAAAACTGCCGAGCCCGCTCGAATAGTTGGCGATCCTCCGTAGATCGTCATACCAGGGCGAGACGCGACCCGGCCAGTGGGCGAAACTAATCGTCGCAACATGGTCGGAGTCCATCGCCTCGCTAAGACGCTGGAAAAGCGCGATAAAGCTGTCGGGCGTGCTCGCATCAAGCGGCGGTCTCGCGATGGCGTCGATCTTGCAACCGTCGTTGCCTTGCCAGGCGACCTTGGTTTGGTGC
>JBITAD010000535.1:0-7533 GCA_044439945.1 Blastopirellula sp. JB062 | reverse complement strand
GTTGCGCGTGATTCGAAACGAGGTCGAATCGACGATCGTCATGCCGGGGAACAGAGTCGCCGCATTGTGATGAATCAGATCTTTTAAACCCAGGTAATGCCACTTGGTCTTGTCTTCGTCTTCTAACGCGATCCATTGCGGCAAGATGCTGGGCACTTTGACCCGCGCAAACAAATTTTCTTCCGAATCCGGCACCCGCAGCACGAACCCGAGCGAGATCGACAAGTTCGACATGTACGGAAACGGATGCCCCGGATCAAGCGCCAGCGGGGTCAACGCGGGGTAGACGTTGCGAGTAAAAAACTCGTGCGCATGCGACCGCTGCGCCTCGGTCAAGTCTTCCCATTGCAACAGGTGAATGCCGTTCTCAGCCAATTGCGGCAAAATCGTCTTGTCGTACGCTTCGCCTTGCTGGGCGTACATTTCGCTCACGGCCTGTCGCAACGACTGCAAGTGTAATTCGGTCGCCGGAGCGCCGATCGATTGCGAAATCTCGGCCCGTTGTCGCGTTCGCAACAGGGCCAGACGCTTCATAAAGAACTCGTCTAAGTTCGACGTGAAAATCGCCAAAAACTTCACTCGCTCTAATAGCGGCGTTCGCTCGTCTAGCGCTTGATAAAGAACGCGACGGTTAAATTCGAGCCAGCTCAAATCGCGATCGAACCAGGCGTCGCGCCAGGTCTTGGGTTCATCTGCGGCAGAAACTTCCGGTCGATCGAGCATGACGGTTTACCAACTGCGACGAAATGAATACGAAAGACTTTTAGCGCCGGTTTGCGAACCTCGTTTCGGCTTCGATTGCCCAATCTCAGGCACGAAAACCGCGTTCTAACCGGCTCTAGCAGAATCCTACAGGTTCTAGAAAGAACATCAACCAAGGATAGTTTTTCTTCTTTCTACCTACTTTTTTTGGACGCTCGCAAGCCCGATTGCCCTTGGGGAAATCGGCGTCCAAATGCTACAAAGCGTAACTTTGCGACATTCACAACACCCCCGAGAGAGCGATGTCTTACGCCAGCGGCGCTTTGTTTCTGGATCGTGACGGCACGATAAACGTCGAACGCGAATATTTAGCCGATCCTGATCAGCTAGAACTGCTGCCTGGCGCGGCCGCAGCGATCTCGGCCGCCAATCGGGCAGGGGCGCCCGTGATCGTGGTGACCAATCAATCTGGCGTCGCCCGCGGCATGTTTCCCGAGTCTCGCATCGCTCAAATTCATCATCGTCTAGATCAACTGCTGGCCGAACAAGACGCCGTGATCGACGCTTACTATTATTGCCCGCATCATCCGAAATCGGCGAGCGCCGCCTATCGGCTGAACTGCGAATGCCGCAAGCCGCGAGCCGGCATGCTGTACGCCGCCGCCGCTCAGCGCGAGCTTGATCTTAGCCAAAGCGTGATGATCGGCGACAAGCCGTCGGACATTGGCGCAGGGCGTTCGGCCGGATGCCAAACGATGCTTGTCCGCACCGGATATGGGCAGGCGACCGAAAACGATCTGCCGGCGGCGGTCGAATCGTTGATCGGCCGTTTCGACTCGTTGTTGCCGGCCGTTCAATTCTGGCTCGACGCGCGTCGCTCGACCGCTCGCCTGGCGGCCTAACCGTACCGGTTTGCGTTTCGCTCAAACGACAAAAACCGCCGCATCCCTTTGGATTGCGGCGGCTTCGTCTCGATTGAAAAAAAGGCCCCGGCCGCGTTAGTCGCGCCGGCCCATGTAGATCATCACGTAGTAAAGCAGCGTCAGCACCGCTTGCAGCGTGGCGGCCACGTACGTCAGCGCGGCGGCGTACAGCATGTTGCGTACGGCCGGCATGTCGTCTTGCGGCACGATGTTCAGATCGACAAGCACGCGTTTGGCACGCGCGCTGGCGTCAAACTCGACCGGCAAGTTAATCAACTGAAATACGACGACGCAGCCGAACAGCACGATGCCGGCCAACATCAAAAACTGGAAGTTGAAGATCATGCCGATGATCAGCAATATCCAACTGGCGCTGCTGCCGAAACTGGCCGTCGGCACCGCCAAATTGCGCAACACCAACGGCGCATAATGTTTGGCGTCTTGAATCGCATGCCCCGCTTCGTGAGCGGCGATGCCGACCGCGCCCAGCGAGCGCGATTGATACACGTCGGGGCTTAGCCGCAACACCTTGTGGCTTGGGTCGTAATGATCGGAAAGCTGACCCGGAATTTGCTCGACGCCGACGTCATACAATCCGGCCGAATCCAAAATGTGCCGTGCGGCGGCGGCGCCCGAAAGCGGGGCCGGCTTTTTCATCGCCGAGGCGTAGGTCGACTTCAGCCAAAGCTGAGCGATAAACGCCAGCAATAGGGCCGGAGCGATAAACAAAAAGTACATCTGGTTGAAAAACATCATCGCGTCTTTCTCGCCTCGCTTTCGTTGGTAATGGGGGAAACGGCAGGCCCAGCGCAACAAGCCGACTTGAGCGTCGACGGCTGAACTGGCTGCTCGGAATTATAGACCCGCAAAATGGCAGGAACAGCTCAATTCCAGGAATAAGAAGCAAGTTGCGTTCCAAAATTGGCAAATTACCCAAACCCCGTATTTGCTAGTTTCGCAGCATGGTGCATGCTATAACGAGTCGCTCGGTATTCGTTTTATCTTCATTCCTATTGGGGCAGTTCGCATGTCCTCGGTGCGGTATTTCGGTTTGTGCCTAATTTTTGCGTCGGCGCTGCTTTTGGCAGGCTCAAGCTGCCGACCTTCGCTCGCCCCCCCCGCGGGGCAACCGTTGCCGACGGCCGAGTCAGAAATTGACATGGATCAGCTCCGCGATCGTATTGATGCGGTGCTCGACTACACGTTGACGCAGCGCAAGCTGAATACCAAAGATCACGCCGCCTGGCAGATTTTGCATGGGGCGCTCGCATACCAAAGCGTCTTTCCGGTCGAACACGAAGGAAAATTCGTTTCGGCGGTCGAACATGTCTTAAACGGCGGCGAGATGGCCGGCTGGTCGATGCAGCGCGGCGCGGAACTTCCTTTTGAAGGCCCCAACGGCGAAAAACGACATGGCCTGCGAGCGCTGTTAGAACAAGGCTCGAAAGCGGGGCAAGGGCACAACGATCAATGGCTCGCCGTCTTGTCGCAGTGCGACCTGGCGCCGGAGACCGAAATCTTGTTCGACGGCCATCGCTACACCATGGCCGACTACGTCAGTCAGGTGCAGTTAGACATGTCGCGCAACTTCGATCGCGAGTATAGCTGGACCTTGATCGCACTGACCGCCTATCTGCCGACGACCGCAACTTGGGTCGATTCGACCGGCAAACAATGGAGCATCGCCGAGCTGATCCAGGCCGAAGTCGATCATGGTTTCGGCAGCGGGGCTTGCGGCGGCACGCACCGCTTGATCGGCCTTTCGATGGCCCTGAACCGGCATGTCTCGCAAGAGGGCGAACAAACGGCGGAGTGGATCGCCGCCGACGAGATGATTCAAGAAGGCATCCGCAAAGCCCGCGCCTATCAAAACCCGAACGGCTCGCTCAGCAGCAACTATTTTTCGCGTCCCGGCAGTTCGCCCGACCTGGCCGAAGATCTCGGCACCACCGGGCATACGCTCGAATTTCTCTCCCTCTCGCTGACCGAGGAAGAACTGCGCGAGCCGTGGGTCGCTCGGGCCGCACAGCACATGTGCAAAGTGTTTGAACAAACCGAAGGCGCCCCGCTTGAATGCGGCGCCCTTTATCATGCCGCGCACGGACTGGTGCTTTATCGCCACCGATTGTTCGGCCCGCGCGAGTACAAGTTTGATCTGACTCCGGCGGAAGAGACCGAAGAAGCCGTCGCCGACTAATCGCGACGCAAGCGAACTAAGGTCGCCGTCCCAGTTGCAGCCGTTTGGTACTGCGAACCGCGACCCGGCGATATTCGACCTCGACCTGGTCGCCTGGGTTGAGCTCGGCGACCGCCGCAAGCACGTCGCCGCGACTGCGGACGTCGCGGCCGTTGACTTTGGTCAGCAGATCGCCGACCCGAAAGCCAATTTCGTCGGCGGGGCCTCCGGCGGCGACTTCCGTGACTTCGACCCCGCCTTCCGCCTGACTTACCGTCATTGCCAACCGCGGCCCGGCGCCGATTAACCAGTCGCCCAGCACCTCGTTTCGTTTTAAACGTTCCATCGCCGTCCGCACCGCAACAGGATTGACCATCACCGGCCAACCGTCGCTAAGCAGGGCGACGCACATGCCGCCGAGCCGCAATTCGTGCTCGATCACACCTTGTCCGACCTCATACGGAAAACTTGGCGCCGTCGTCCAGATCGCTTCTGAAAACTCACCTTTCTTGCGAATCACTTCGGCCGCCGGCGCTTGAGCGTCGTCGACTCCGACCGCCAACAGCACTTGCTGGCGATCATATTTTTCGCGTTGGGTTAATTCGATCGCAGGCCAACCCTCCTCCGGCGGAGGATCGACGATTTGCAACAGACCGAGATCATGCTCGCGGTCGACGCCCAACGTCTTCGCCCCCCACGTTCGTCCGTCTGCGGTGGCGACGCGCACGTCGCGTTGCGGCGGAAAGCTCTGATGCCCCGGGGCGACGATCCAGCCTTCGCGGGCATCAAACAAAAAACCGCGGCCGCGGCGCCCGTCGCCGTAGTCGATCGAAACGGCCGCCGCCAAAGCTTGCGGCAAATTGCGCTCGCGCCGTTCGTCCCATCGCTCCCAATTGTTACGATCAGGATTCGGCGCATCGATTCGTTCAAAATCGGAATGACGCCGCGCGAGATAAAAATGGTCGAACAAGCAGGGGCCGCCGTCGACCACGCGCAGCGCAATCCCGGTTAGCTTTAGTTCGCCGAAGTCGGCGTAGGGATCGACGGTGTAGATCTTCCATTCGTCTTTCAGTTCGTGCTGGTTGAGCACGACGCAGCCGGGCTCTTTTTTGGCGCCTTCGCCCAGGCGGTATACGAAAGGTTTTTCTTGGTCGCCGTCATGCAGCAACGCGATCTCGATCTGGCCGCCGCCCGACTTGCGATAAGCGAACTTCAAATAACGCAACTCGCCAAGCGCCGCATGCTCGGCAATCGGCGCCGGCGGGTCTAACTTGGTCGTCTCGACGAAGTCGCCTGCCGAAATGCGAATTGCCGGCGCGCCGATCAAACTAGCGGCATCGACTCGCTCGACGCCAGGCAGGTCGCCGGCGACGGTTCGCATCTGCGCGACTTCGGCTTCCGTCGGATCTTCTAACAACGCGACCAACGTGGTGCGGTCGCGCCCGACGGCGATCTGTCGCCAATCTATCGGAGTCCGCTGGTCGCACGGATATTGGCGAATGACCGCTTCGATCGCACCGCGACGCCCAGCCAGCGAGACGTATTGCGGCGTCTGCCCCGCTTCATGCCGACGACTCTCGGGCAATTCTTCATCGAGCGCAGTCGCTCCTTCAAGCAAGACTTCGATCCGGGGCGGATCGCCAAAGCTGCCCCAATGATCGGTCGTGATCGACAGCCAACGATCGGTCTCTCCCAGCTCAAGCGTGCGACGCAATTCAAACGGCTTACCAATCGCCAGTGCGGCCAAACGCCACTCGATCGGCGCACCGTCGACGTCGTGCTTTAAGTTGACGATCCGAATCTTGCCGCCCGGTTGCGGAGCGGCGGCCCAGCCTTGCCAGGCCGAAATTTGCCGCACTGCCCTCTCTCGCACTTCCTGCTCTAGCGCCTTGCGATCAAGCGTCAATTGCGGCTCGAGCCAGTTGGTCAAATCGCGGATGTCAAACGGATCGGCGCCTTCCGGACGATTCGCATGTGCGGGATCAACCGCCAAACGAAGGCGCCGCGACGGTTGCCCCGCGGGCCAACTTAGCGGACCGCTATCGACGATCTCTTTCGAGCCGACGATCAGCGGGCTCTCGAACAATCGCTCGTCGTCTAAAAAGATGCGCGCTTGGACGCATCCGCCCTCTCTGGCGGCGTAATCCAAACCGACTTGCGTGCGAAAGCCTCGCACCAAGGGAGAAAGAGGAACCGTAATTTCGCTGGCGGCCAGCACGCCGATTCCCCAGCCGAACAACGCGTCGCCCGTGCGCAGCGGACCGCCGACGACGCTGCGGTTGGTGCGAGCAGGCCACCCGTTCTTTGAAAAAAATGCGCCGCTACGATCTTCCTTCGTCGCAAAACGGATCAGCGGAGGCTGGTCGGGCGCAAAGCAGCGACGCAAATAGCTGCGTGCGTTCGGAATCCAAAACGCGTCGAGCGACCACGCAGGCTGCAGCGCATGCACCCAACGATCGCCTTGGTTGTTATCCCCTTGCGAATCGACGTCGAAACGCTGCAACGACGTCGTCGCCACCAAGCCGTCGATCGTTTCCCATTGCAAGAGCCGATCTTCGCGCGGGTTGCGAAAACCGTCTGGGAAAAGCATAGCGAGCTCGTCGAAATAAATGTGCCAGCGATTCGTTTCCGGCAGATGTAATTCGGCCAGTTCGTCAAAGGTTGCGACCCGGCGTCCGCTGTCGAGCAACAAATGAACGTCGCCGTCAAGCAGACGAACGGCGCGAAAACGGAGCTTGCGACCGTCTCGATAATAAACGGTCGACGGCTCTTCGTGATCGACTGGGGCGGCTCGTCGCCAGGCGATTTTTTTTACGAAACGCTCTAGCACGCGAACCGTTCCCGCCGATCGCTCGTCGTCTGGTGCGCGAATGTCGACGCTTGGAACCACGACAAAGTGCGCCGGCACAAGGCCTCCTTCTTGCACGCCGGTCGGAACGAAACGAACCACCTCGCCCGGCAAACGGTCGCCGCTTATCAGTTCGATATATGCGTTCGGCTTTTCGCTGGGCTGCAAAGCCCGATCAAGCAACCAACGCATTGATTGGTCGCCGCTGATCAAATTACGTCCGGCAAGCTGCGGCAACGCATTGTTCGAGTACCAATTGCGAATTTGCTCATCCGCAATGCGCTCGCCGTTCTCCATGCTGGCCAAGTATCGCGGAGTCGGCTGTTCGGCCGCCGACGCAGCGACAACTCCGCCGAAAACCGACAGTACCGAAACGATCAATCGAAAAGCGAACTTCATAAGGGGCAATGTAAGAAGATGCGAGCGGGCTTCAGTAAAACCTGTGGAAAACTGGCTCTAGTCTATCAATAAGCCATGACCTTCGCTTGTCTTTGGTTACGCGCAGCGATCGCCGCAATTTGCAATTGTGGCTTCCGCCGCACGCCCCCGCTACAATGGAAGACCCAACCCCCAACCGATGGAGTCCGTTTCGCCGATGAACGATTTCCCTCAATCGTTTCAAGATCCTGATTTTCGCGCCAAACTGCGTCTCGCTTTGATCTCTGGGATCGGACCTCGCATCACGCAAGTGCTGCTAGAACGTTTCGGCACGCAAGCGGCGATCCTCTCGGCGACTCGCGACCAATTAGAACAGGTCGCCGGGGTCGGTCCGAAGTTAAGCCGAAAAATCAGCCAAGCGGGCGAAATCGACATCGACCGCGAGCTTTCGCTCTGCGTCGATTTCGGCGTCGATATCATGACGCGAGATGATCCGCGCTATCCGC
>JBITAD010000534.1:2527-7548 GCA_044439945.1 Blastopirellula sp. JB062 | reverse complement strand
GGAACAGCAGCGCGGCGACGATGATGTTGGCGATCGCCGCCGCTGCATTGTTTGTCGCTTGGCGTCGCTTTGCGGCGCCTTGGTTGGGTGCGTCTGAAAGCATCCTTGATATGGCGATGCTTGTCGAACGACGTCACGAGATCGAAAGCGATTTGGTCGGCGCGCTGCAATTTGAAAATCCCGCCGCCGAAAAATGGGGATCCGTCGAACTGGAAACTGCCGTGATTGACTATGTCGCCGAGTTGGGGGGGGATATCGACGTTTTTGACGGCTTTGATAACGCTCCCTTTCGTCGACGTGCGATTGGAACGTTGTTAGTCGGATTGATTACGATCGGCGCAGTTGCGTTCGCACCAAGACATGCGATGACTTTTCTGCGGCGAATCATGTTAAGCGACGTTGATTATCCGACCCAAACTCAGATTCAATCGCTTCGTATCGGCGGAATCGACGTGGTTCCGGCGAAAGCCGCCAATACGGTCGTAAAGATCGGTTTCGGCCAACCGTTTGACGTGCGAGTGCGCGCTTCAGGCGTATTGCCGACGTTCGGCACGATCTCGCTCTCCGGCGAATCAGGAGAAACGAGCGTCGAACTAGCTCGCACAGACGAGCAAGGCGAGAATAAGACAGGTCAATTCGCCGCTTTGTTGCCTCGATTGTTAGAACCGGCGATCTATCAAATTTCATTAGGCGACGCTTGGACCGATCCGGCACGCATCGAGGTATTGCCATTGCCGACGATCGAGCCCGAATTGTCGGTCACTCCGCCCGAGTACGCGAAAAGCGACGAATTAACGACGCAAGGCCGCGGCTTGCAACAGGCCGTTTTAGAAGGAAGCAGGGTCGATTTGCGACTGACAAGCAGCAAACCGCTCGCCTCGGCGCGATTGCGTCTTAACACCGGCGGCGAGATCGAAACGATCGACTTGGTCCATGCGGACGAAGATCGGCTCGCTTGGAAGTTGCCCGACGCTCCGACTTCTTTCTCAAGCGTTGCGGCGCCGATTCGATTCGAGATCGAACTGGAAGATACCGATGGGCTAACGCCGCAGTTCGCCGTGCGCGGCTATTTGCGTTTAAAGAACGATCGCGACCCGCAAATCGCCGCCAGCGCGATCCATCGGGTGGTCTTGCCGACGGCGAGTCCGGTTATTTCCTATCGTACTAGCGACGACTATGGCGTAGCGTCGGTCCGTCTGCGGCTCAAGCTGGAACGCGCGGCTCAGCAACTAGCGGAGAAAACGTATCAATTGCTCGACGCACCTTTGACGGGCGATCAGGTTCCATATTCCGGCTCGTTCGCATTACCCCTTTCGGAATTGGAATTGGAAAAAGGAGATCGTCTGAGCATGACCCTTGAAGCGCGCGACTGGCGCGGAACGGCGGACGGTGCGACGGCGATTAGCGAACCGCTTGTAATTGACGTATCCGACCAAAGCGGAGTCTTAGCTGCGATCTCCGAAGCGGATCAGCGTAGCGAAGAACAACTGACCGAGATCATCAAGCGTCAACTCGGAATTGGAGAAGCGCGATGAGAAAGTACGCTCTGGCCGCCGTCGCTTTGACGGCAGGGTTGTTGCTGGCGACGTTGGCGCCGGCGCAAGATCTCGATGAAACGGCGTTGCGGCGTCGCGAACTTGCCCAAGAGCGCGCTCAAGCGTTGGCCCGTGACTTGGTCGCCAGCATTCTCGACATTCAACTGCGACAATTTGAAGAAAATGGCCTGGCGAAGATGCCGGTCTATCTCGAAATAAAAACGATGCGCGACAACGTCGACGCTCTGGTAGGCGCAGAGATGCAAGCGGTCGTCGACTTGCTCGTCAAAGCTCAAAAGGGAGATCAAGCGTCGCGACTTCGGCATTTTAACGCTGCCCGGGATCAAATACGCGAAGTCGTATTGGCTCTGATGGCCGAGCGACAACGCCTTTATCGTCGACTGCAAGTCGCGAAACTGGCGGCGCAAGTGCGCGAACTAATCGAGATTGAAACCGTAGCGCAAACGCGAACTGTCGGCCTGCTCGATCAACCGACTCAGCAGCGCGAAGCGATTGCGCTCCGTTTGATACAAGATCAACGCGACGTAGCCTCCTTATTCGTTCGCCTGGTCAACGACCTTGCCGAGGTCACCCAATGGGGCGGCAAAGTGGGGGCTGGCGCGGCCGACGGCGTCCGCATTCTAAAAGCGGCACGGACTAGCGAGCATCTCGATTCGGCCGATCAAAATCTAAGTACGGGGCAGTACGCCGCAGCCGGACAAAATCAAGCCGAAGTCATTCAAGGGCTCCGCCGTTTGCTCGAAAAATTGGAAGAAACCCGCGGGCTGATCAGCGGCGATCGTGATGCGGCCCGCAAGTTGATTGAAGAAATAATCGAAAAGCAGGCGGCGCTGCGGCAGACGACCAAAGAAACTGATCTCTCAAAGCTAACTCCCGACGCGCTAACCGAGGCGCAGGAAGAAATTCGGAATGACCTTGGCAAATTGGCGCAACAATTAGAAGAGATCGCTCCATTGCAACCCTTGCTCGAGCAAAGCAAAGCGGCCGCGCACGACGCGGTGGCAGAATTGTTTGAAGGAGACCAAGACGCAGCCCTGGCCGATCAAAGCGCAGTCTTGGGCGCGCTTGCAGAGCTTTCGAATCAGTTAGATTCGGCCGCCGCACAAAACGACGCCGACAAAAGCGCAGACCAGTTGGCCGCAGAGGTCGCCAAGCTTGAAGAACTGCAAGAGAAGTTAAACGCCGTTGCTGAAAAACAAACCTCAGCAGAAGCGGCGGTCGAACGAGACGTTTCGTCCGCTCAAGCCGTCGAAGCCGGTATCGCGGAAGAACTCGCTCAATTGGCCGATCAAGCGGCGCCTTCGCCTGTCGAAACGCGTTTGTTAGACGCTCAAGACGCGGCCGTTGCTGCGGCGGAAGCTTTGCAAGCGGCGCATTCGCAAAAAGACTTGACGCTTCCGCAATCCGCACGCGACGCCATGCGACAGGCGACTGACGCGATCGAGACGGCGCAAGCCGAAACTGCCGCGCAACTGGCCGATATGCGGCGGAAACGGCTTGCCGTTCAGGTCGGAGAACTGGCCAGAGGGGCGGAAGCCTTGGAACGCGCCGCCGCCGCTGAGCGTGATCTAGCCGCAGAGGCCGAAGCCGCGGCGCTGCGCCCTGCCGCAGAATCGAAACCAGCGGCCGCCGAACTGGTCCAAACTCAAAAGCAAGTCGAAAAAGTCGCCAACGAGATCTCCGCCGGTTTGCGACAAACGGCTCCGCAGGTGTCGGAAACGCTCAGTAAGTTGCGTCCCGAGCTTGCGAAAGCGACGCAAAGCTTATCTGGCGCCGCTGAGCGCGAAGACGCCCGACCGACGCTACTTCAATCGGCCGCGACTGCAGCCCAATCGGCGGCTGAAACGCTCAAACAGGCGGCGGCTGAACTCCGCAAACAGGCAGGCCAATCAGCGCAAGAGTTGACTCAACTCACTGACCGTCAGTTGGCGCAAACGACCGATGTGAAAGAAGCGGTTACCTCGACGCTTGACAAAGCTGCGACGCCCGACCGCTTAGAGCAGCTACGATCGGCACAGCAGAAGATTGCGGCCGCACAGTTGGAGCAACTAAAAGCCTCTGGTAAGCCCGCCGCCGCAACAGCCCGGCAATTGGCCGATGAGATCGAGAAGGCCGCGCAAATGCAGAATCAAGCGAATGCAGCGGCGAACGAACTCAATCAAGGCAAAGCGAATTCGTCCGTCGACGCTGCCGCCAAACAGCAACAAACGGCCGATCAGGCTGAGTCGTTGGCCCAGCAAACGGGCGGCGCCATCGCCGAGGCATTGAAAAATGCCAAACGAGCCGCCGCGACGGCGGCTCAAGAAACCTTGAGCGGCGATCCGAACAAAGCGGCGGCCGCGCGCGAAGAAGCTGCGGCGCAGTTAGCGTCAGCACTGCGCAAGGCTCAGCAAAAAGCGAAGGAAAGCCAAGCCGATCCCGCTGGTCAGCCTGACCCGATGTCGCAAACCGACGCGGCTCAGCTTGCCGCCGACGCCGCACAACTTGCCGAGAGCGTCAATCCTGCTGCGGCGGCCGCTGCACAACAAGCCGCGACCGCCGGAGAGAAAGCGGCTCAGCAGCTCGCGCAAGGCGACGCTCAGGCCGCCTCGCAAAGCCAGCGCCAAGCCGACCAAGCGTTGACCGACGCCTCGCAAAAATTAGCGGAGGCCGTAAAACGCGCTTCGCAACAATTGGCTGACGACTTCGCGAAGCAGGCGCCTCAGGTCGATCAATTAGCGCGGCAGGCACGCGGCGTCGATCCCAACGCCGCATCGGCGCTGCGTCAAGCGTCCGAGGCCAGCCAAGCGGGTGCGGACGCCGGCCCGTCGCCCCAAGACCCCAACGCTAGCGCCGCATCAGGAGAAATGCGACAAGCGGCCGACGATGCGTTACGCACGTTACGCCAAGCGGCGGCGGCGCTGACCGCGCGTCAGCAGCAATTGGCTCGCGATAAGTCTATCGCCGAAGCGTTAGCCGCCATTGCCGAGCGGCAACAAGCGGCGCGCGAACAGATCGATCGTCAAGCCGAAGCGTTAGCCCAAAATTCGCCCCAACCGACCGACCCAGGGCAAACTCCAGCGCCTGCTGCTCCCGCCGCAAAACAGGCGGCTCAAAAACTGGCGGACGCTTCGCAACAATTCGCCGCCGCCCAAACGGCCGCCGGGCAAGGGGCTCAGCAGATATCGGGTCAGCAAGAGGTGGCCAATCTTCCGCTGCGATCCGGTCTAGAAGCGGCGTCGCAGTTGCCGCAGCCTGAGCAGTCGTTGGCGCCGACTCCGCCTGCAAGCGAACTTGCCGTCGGAGATACTGGCCCCGAGGTAAACTCGTCAGGACAATCGCCCGGGGGCGAAGGGAATCAGCCTTCGTCAAATCCACAGCCGCTTGGGCAAGCGGGGCAAAGCGACGGCCCCGGTCAAACGGCGGCCGCCGATAGCGCATCGCAAACGCTGCCGGGCGACGGCCAAGATCTGGGGATGACATCCA
>JBITAD010000534.1:0-2427 GCA_044439945.1 Blastopirellula sp. JB062 | reverse complement strand
TCGCCGCATCCGGCGGAACTTCGCAAGGAGGCTCGCCTACTCAAAATCAAGATGGCGCTGAAATGCCGCTTTCGTCTGCGCCAGAACCGCAAAGCGGCGATTCGCAAGCCGGCGCTTCGGCGGAAGATCGCGCCGCCGAATCTCGCCGATTTGATCGCCAGCCTTGGTTCGCCAAACTGCCGCCAGGGTTACAAAAAGCGATTCAGGCCGGGGCGAGACGCGCGCCGCCGCGCGGCTACGAACAACGACTTCGCCGCTATTTCGAGAATGTCGATTAGCGTGCCAACCCCACTTGAGAACTAACTGTCGGCGAACAGATCGCCCCTACTGCGAGGAGCTTTTCGATGAGCAGCGAACCGATTTCGCAAGAAGACGTCGCCGCCGTACAACGGTGCGAACAAGCGTACGGTCGTATCCGCGACGAACTGTCGAAGGTGATCGTCGGCCAAAACGAAGTCGTCGAGCAAGTGCTGGTCGCCATGTTCGCACGCGGGCATGCCTTGTTGGAAGGGGTTCCCGGGCTCGCAAAGACGTTGTTGATCAGTTCCCTCGCCGACGCTTTGCATCTGTCGTTTAAACGGATCCAGTTTACGCCTGACTTGATGCCCAGCGACGTGACCGGCACCGAGGTGATTCAAGAAGATCCCGAAACGCGACAGCGCGGTTACAAATTTTTACCAGGCCCTCTGTTCGCCAACTTGTTGTTGGCCGACGAGATCAATCGTACGCCGCCAAAGACGCAGGCCGCGATGTTGGAGGCGATGCAAGAACGACAAGTCAGCGCGGGCGGATCGTTGCATCGATTGCCTGATCCCTTTTTCGTGCTGGCGACTCAAAACCCGTTAGAGCAAGAGGGAACCTACCCGCTGCCCGAAGCGCAGCTCGATCGTTTTTTGCTGCACGTTAAAGTCGACTACCCCAGCGGCGCCGAAGAATGGGACATCGCGCGGCGGGTCACTTCAAATCAAATGGGCAAAATCGAACCGTGCGTGACCGGAGACGAAATTCAGGAGTTCCAAAACCTGGTTCGTCGCGTTCCCGTCAGCGATCAAGTATTGGGTTACGCTTGGGCGTTGATTCGCGCGTCGCGCGTCGGCCAGCCCGAAGCGCCCGATTTCGTTAACAAGTGGGTCGCATGGGGCGCAGGGCCGCGCGGTTTATTGACCTTGGTCACTTGCGCAAAAGCTCGGGCCATCTTGTATGGGCGATATCATGCAAGCGCGGCCGACGTGCAAGCGGTCGCCAAACCGGCGCTGCGCCATCGGATCGCCGGCAATTACGCCGCGCAGGCCAACAATCTTTCGAGCGAAGATTTAATCGGCATGTTGCTCGAAGCGATTCCCGCCGACAAAAAGTATGAGCGCCCCGCCGCCTAATTATAGAAAACGAGCGATGTCTAGCAGCGTCTTAGCCCGATATCTAGATCCCGAAGTCTTAAGCCGCGTGGCCGGCCGCACGATCGAACCGCGCGGATTGGTCATGGGCAATCTCGCCGGTGCGCATCGGTCGCCGGCGTCCGGTTTCGCTGTCGAATTTGCGGGGCATCGCGAGTACGTTCCGGGCGACGATCCCAAGCATATCGACTGGCGAATCTACTTTACGCGCGACAAGTACTTCATCAAACAGTACGAGATGGAAACGAACTTTACGTGCCATCTGCTGTTAGACGTCAGTTCGTCGATGCGCTATGGAGAAGGAGACCGGCAAAAACTGTTGTACGCCTCGCGCATGGCGGCCGTGCTGGGGCATAGCATCGTTCGGCAAAGCGATAAAGTCTCACTAGCCACATTCGATACCCATATTCGCGGGCATATTCGGCCTAGCAACTCGATGCATCAAATCGTCCGTATGACGCAGCATTTAGACGAAATTGAGCCGGTCGAACGAACCGATCTGCCGCAATGTCTGAGCGAACTGGCCGAACGCATGCTGCGTCGCGAAATCGTTATGATCTTTAGCGATTTTTTCGGCGAGCTCGATCAAATCGAAGCGGCGATTCAGCGATTGCGTTTCAACAAGCACGAGGTCGTATTGTTTCAGATCATGCATCATGACGAACTCTTTTTCGACATGGACGGCATGATACGTTTCGTCGGGCTCGAGACCGACGATCAATATCTGGCTCAGCCTGAAGACTTGAGAGCCGCCTATCTGGAAGCGGTCGGCGCTTTCAACGCGCGGCTAGAAGAGATTGCGCTGCGCAACGGTTGCGATCATCTCTTGGTCGATACCAGCGAAGAGATGTCCGGCATGTTCGCCGATTATCTCAATAAACGGATGCGAATGCCTCGCCGCTAAATCGAAGGCAGGCAATCTCGTCGGACGCTTTCGTCTTGAAGCCGCCCGAAAGAGCGGTCTGTGCTCGATTCCGTTGATTTTCGACGCTCCATCTCGTCTGGCCTGTAGTATATTTACCCAACGCTTGGC
>JBITAD010000533.1:0-7583 GCA_044439945.1 Blastopirellula sp. JB062 | reverse complement strand
ACGACTTACGCGCGCTCAGAGAATGCGCGGCAGTTCTGCGCAAGAGCGGCGTTTGCGCGGCGCCGTAGAGACGCGGGACCGCAGGACAGGATTTGCGCGTGCGTCGGCAGTCCCGCGGTCCTGTGTCCTTTTGGGATGTGATTTTGATGACGTTCGGCGCGAAACCTTGAGAGCGCAAGCTGGCCCTGCCTGGGGAGTGATCGGGGCGGCGGCGATGAACGAACTGAACCAATAATCAGCCGAACGATCTGCGTATGCGTTTGCTAGGTTGGGCAGTCTGGTTGCCGATCTTGATCGGCAGAACCTCTCCAGGGAGGGGTTTATTTTATAAAATCAGGTTGACTCAACCTACGCCGGTCAGGCAGACTAGAAAGTCTTCTGATAAAGACTCCGCTCCTATTTCCCACCTTTGAGTAACGCTCATGAATCGAATGACTTCACGACGACAATTTGTCAAACAGCTTGGCCTGGCGGGCGCCGCATTGACGCTGCCAGCGGCACAATATTCGCGCGTGCTAGGCGCCAACGATCGCCTGCGGGTCGCCAGCGTCGGCACCGGCGGCAAAGGTTGGAGCGACTTGGTAGGCGTGGCGGCCAGTCCGGCGGTTGAAGTGACGGCACTTTGCAACGTCGACAGCTCGGCCGCGCATCTAGGCCGGGCGGCCGAAAAGTATCCGTCGGCTCGCACTTACGCCGATTATCGAGAGATGTTAGACAAGTCGGGCGGCGAGATCGACGGCGTGATCGTCTCGACTCCAGACTTTATGCACGCGCCGATTTCGATGGCGGCGATGGATTTAGACAAGCACGTCTTCTGCCAAAAACCGTTGACGCACACGGTAAAAGAAGCGCGGCAGATGCAAGAAGCGGCCGCTAAGCGAAAATTAGTCACGCAGATGTGCAACCAGATTCAATCGCATTCGGCCTATCGTACCGCGGTAGCGCTGGTGCATGCCGGCAAAATCGGCAAAGTGTTGGAGGTTCACTCTTGGCAAGGCGGCACGCCCAGTTGGCCGCGTAATATTGATCGGCCGACCGGATCCGATCCGGTTCCGACGACGGTGAATTGGGACCTGTGGCAAGGGGTCGCGCCGCGTCGCCCTTATAAGGCCGGCATGTATCACCCGTTCAATTGGCGCGGTTGGCAAGACTACGGCACCGGGCAATTGGGAGACTTCGGCTGTCATATTTTGGACCCGGTCTTTAAGTCGTTAGAACTGACGGCTCCGCTGGAATTGGTCGCGGAAGCTCCGCCGCTGAAACCGGAAACGTGGACCGACAAAGCGACGGTTCGCTACGTCTTTCCTGGCACAAAGCGAACCGCCGGCGATACGATTCGGGTCACTTGGTATGACGCCGTTGACGTCATGCCGCCGCAAGAAAGTTTGGCGAGCCTGCCCAAATCGGCGGAGTTGCCCAAAGCTGGCTCGGTGCTGATCGGCGAGAAAGGATCGTTGATTATTCCGCACGTCGCAATGCCCAAGCTTTACCTGAAAGGGGAAGACGGCGAGGCGAAGTACGACTCGGTCGAAGGGGTCAACCATTACGTGCAATGGGCCGACGCCTGTCGCGGCGAAGACCAAACGACTTCGGCGTTCGACTACGCTTCTCCGCTGACCGAAGCCGTCTTGCTTGGCACGGTGGCGATTCGTTTCCCAGGCAAAACGCTGAAATGGGACGCCGAAAACATGAAGGTTCCCGGCTTTAGCGAGGCCGAAGCGTACCTGACCAAAGAGTACGCCAAAGGCTGGTAAGCCGGCGGATGAGCCGAACCGCAGAGACCGCACCCAATGCGTGCGGTCTCGCTTTCGGCTGAAGGTTATCGTCGGACCAGTTAACGTCCGCCGCGGCCGCCACGCTCGCCGCCGCGACCTCCTCGTTCGCCGCCGCGCTGGCCGCGATCTCCACCGCGCCCGCCCCGTTCCATGGCGCCCCGAATTCGGTTGAACATTTCCATGCGTTGGCGCATCGCATCGGCCGCAGCTTGATCAGGCTGTTGGTTGGACGACGATTGGCCGTTGCTTGTTGGCGAAGAGGTGTTGGTGGTCATGTTGGCGCCCAAGATCGATTGCAAGGCGTTTTGTACCGTCGCCGGGTTCGACTTGCGAATATTGACCACCTGCATCGTTTCTTGCGAGTCGGAACCTGCCTGATCGATCTGCTCGACCAACAGTTTCACTTCTTCAAACAACGGATCAGGAGCCGAAACGATCAAGGCGTTGCTGCGGGCGTCGACGCCGATGGTCATCTTGGGCGGTTCGCTTTGAGCTTCGCCGCCTCCTCCGCCGCCGCCGCGACCGCCTCGGCCTCCGCGTAAGGCGCGAATAAAATCTTCGGGGCTGGGTTGGCGCTGCTGACCGCCGCCCGACTCGGCGATGCGATCGGCGTAGACTTGCTTGACGACGTTTAAGACGTCGTTGGCAGGCTGATACAACACCGGAATCATGCGCGGCTTCGCTTTGGTTTGCACGTCTTCTGGGCTATGGGGCTGATCAATAATTTCGAGCAATTGTTCGATCACTTGCACGTCGGTCGGCGAGCCTTTGACGACCAACGCGTTTAATCGCCCGTCGGCGACGACCGAGAAGCTGCCCGACGCGGCGTAGCTTCCGCCGCCTCCGCCGCCCAGTCCTAGCAGCGAGCCCATCAAGCCGCCTCCGCCGCCGAGCATGTTCGACGCCATGTCTCCAAGCAAACCGCCTCCCTCATCGCCGCCGCCCGAAGCGGCTTGGCCGGTCATGATTCGCGAAAGCAAGTCGGCCGCCACGGCGGCAGGCGCGTGCTTCAAATAAAACACGGTATAGTCGGCGCCGCTATTGGCGATACGATCGCCGAGCATTTGAACCAGTTCTTCCAATCGGTCGAGCGCTTCGGTATCTTCCGAGGCGATCACCAAGCCGCCGGGGCCGGGCATGATGATAATTTCCGCCGGCTTTTTCGGCTGTACCGGCAGATCGGTTTTGGCCGTTTCGGTCGACGCCGGCTGATCCGCGTTGGCTTCGGCCGGCTCTGGCGCCGCGGTCGTTTCGCTCACAAATCGGAACGGCGAGGTTCGCGGGGCCGCGGCCGATTCGTCTTCGCGCAAGGGCGAAGGTGTTTCGTTCGGCGGAAAGAGTAGCCGCAAATTTTGTTGAAACTCGTCGCCGCCTGGCGTTTCTTCCGGGGCGACCGTTCGAATCGGCGGCGAGGAAGGACGCACCACGCGAATCCGCGCAGTGCTGACGGTCGGCCAGATCATCTCTAGCTCGTCCAATATCTGAGCCGACGCCGAACTCGGCAAAGACAAGGTGCGGACCTTGCCGCGATCAAGCGACGAAGCGAGAGCCGCTTCGGGATCTTCCCCCATTTGCTTTAATAAGTCGTTGATTTGGTCGACCTGATCTTGCGTTCCCCGCACCAACAACATGCCGCTAAGCGGATCGGCGTCGACGATCGGAGCGCTGGGATTGGGCGTTTCGCCTCCGCCGCCGAACAGCTTGCTAATCGAGAGGACCGCCAACTGCGGGTCGACCGTTTGCAATTGAAAGACCGAGATCTTTTTGGCGTCGCGCTGCATCTGGTCAAGCGTCGCCCGAATCGTCGCATGCTGCGAAGGTTTGGCCAATGCGACCAGATTGCCGGTGTTTTCGTCGATCGCCAAACGCACTTCAGGCAGACCGGCCAACAAGGTTTGCATCACTTGCAGCACGGTTTCGGGCTGCGAAGCGCCAACCGCATAAACCTCGAGCTGCGGTTGTTCGCCGACGTCGACGACGCCGCCGGGCTGATCGACCATCTTCAGAATCTCTTGCACTCGACTGGTCAGTTCGGGCTCGCCGCTAACGAACAATCGCCCGCCCAACGCATCGACGGCGATGCGAAGCGAGCCGTCCTCCGAGCCGTTCGCTTCGGGAGGAAGATCCAGCAGTTGACGAACCACCGTCAACGCTTCTTCCGGTCCGACGTTTTTCAGGTCGACAATTTGCACCTGCTCGCTCAACGGACGTTCGACCGAGTTGATCACGTCGCGAATCGTCCGCAGGCGCCCCGCCGTTTCGGTCACGAAAATCTGCTTCGACTTCGGCAAAACGACGACTTGTCCTTGCGGGCCGATCAGCTTCGAGATTTCGGCGTCGGCCTCTTCGGCCGTCATTCGGCTCAGCGTAAACAGCGTACTGACCAACTCGTACTCGCCGCGGCCATCCAATTTTTCGACTGGAACCGTCGTGACCAAATTGGGCGGAATGCCGTCTTCCAGGTTGATGACCAGCAACATCTTTTCGCGACGAACTAGCGTATAACCTTTGGTCAGCAGCACGCTGTTTAACAGATCGATCGCTTCGGACGGCGTATAGTCGCGTCCGTCGGTATAGTTGAAAGTGCCGGCGGGAGGCGCGTCCATCACCATCGACAAGTCGGCTTGATCAGCGAACCAATCGAGCACGTCACGCCAGGGAGCGTAACGAAAACTAAATCGGAGCCGCGGCTCGCCGTCGGGACCAAGTTTCGGCTGATCGCTTGCCGAATCTGACGGCTTTGCGTCGCCGGCAGGTTCGCCCGTCGCGACTTGCGGTTTCATTTCCGCCGCCGGCTTCTCGGCGGGCTGTTGCTCGGTTGGCGGCGTGATCTCGGGCAACGGATCGCCTGGGGCGCCGACTAATCCGGCCAAACGGTCCCAGCCTGCTTGTTGCGACGGCGAAAGCCGTTTGCGGGCTTCGCGTTCAAATTCTTTTTGGGCCGCTTCAACCGCCGGGGCGCCGGCCGCTTGCGCGGCGTCGATCTTCGAGGCAAGCTGAGCAATTTCTTGCTGCTGCCGCTCGCTGAGCTTGAGCGTCTCCGCCATCTCAGAAGAAAGCAGGGTTTTCAAACCTTTTTTCTTGACGTCGTACTTTTTTAGGCCGGCTTGTTGCGCAGCCGAGAGCAGGGCGAAACCCAGCTTTTCCGACTCGGCGACAAACGGGGCGAGTTTGGCCGTTTGTTCGGCTTTCGACAAATCGCGAATCGATAACGCCAATTCCAACGCTTGGTCTTCGCGCTGGGCGATCAGTTTTTTGAGCTCCGCTTGGGTTTCGGCGTCGATTTCCAATTTCGCGGCCGCGTCATCTTCGAGCGCGTAGGCCAAAACGCCGACAAAGGCCGGATCTGCCGCCGCTAAAGGCCCCGCTACGGCAAGACAGACCAACAGAGAACTTATCTTCAGGAGTGAAGTCGAGACCATGGTGAGATGCATTGACCCAATTCAAGGGGATAATTGCGTTGATATTGCCGTAAAGTCTTCTAAAACAATAGTTTAGACGATAGCGTTTGGCGAGCTTCGGCAGCCCAAGTTTCGTCAGTTGAGAGACTGTCCCATCTGTTTAACCCGGAAAGCCGGCTTTTGTGTCCGCAATCTCTTAGTTTTTCTCAGATTTAGGGCAGGGAAAATTCCTTGCCAGAAAGGCGAAACCCCGCAAAATAGAAGGATTCCTCTTCCGACCTCCTCGACAGCGATCTAGATGCTTGCGATGAAAACACGAGCGATTTGTCTGATCGGGTGGTCTCTAACTTTGCTTTGCGGGGCAAACGTCTTACTCGCCCAAGGGGTCAAGGTTCCGAATCCGCGTGCCTTCGGCCTAGACATCCCCCCCGGCTTGGTGTCGCATGACGTTAAGGGAAGCATCTTGCTCAAAGATGAAGCGGGGCAAATCGTCACGGGGCGGTTGCACGTGATGGTCGGCGAGCACTTTGTGGTTGAATTGCCAGATGGGCAATTGGTGGTCCGTCGTAAAGACGAACTGCGGCGTCCCGACAATGCCGACGAAAAGTTTCGGGGAGTCGACAAACGGACGCTCGCCAAACGGCTCGAAGAAAAATTCCCCGGTTTTAAGACCCGAACCAGCCGTCATTACGTCTTCGTCTATAACGCCAGCGACCAGTTCGCCGAAGCGACGATGCGGATTTTAGAGTCGATGATCCCGGGCATGCTCAAACATGCCAAAGCGCAGCGGATCGACGTGCACGAGCCTGACGTTCCGCTGGTGGCGATCATGTTTGCGACCGAAGCCGAATATCAACGATTTAGCGACGTGCCGGACGGGGTCGTCGCGTTTTACGACACGCTGGCCAATCATGTGGTCATGTACGAGCGTCCTTCGTCGCCGCCGCTGAAACAAGATCTTTATTTGAAGCAGGCGATTTCGACGATCGCGCACGAAGGAGCGCATCAAATCTTGCACAATATCGGCGTGCAACAACGCCTATCGCGCTGGCCGATGTGGATCTCGGAAGGGATCGCCGAATATTATGCGCCGACCGAATTCGGATCGCGGATGAAGTGGAAAGGCGCCGGCGTCATTAACGACATGCGGATGTTCGAGCTCGAATCGTACATCAAAGGGAAAGACGCCGAGCAAGCCGACGGCGAAATGGTCGAGCAAACCGTCAAAGCGGCCCGCTTAACGTCGACCGGATACGCATCGGCCTGGGGTCTGACGCATTACCTCGCTTCGCAGCGGCGTTCTGATTTTAACGAACTGATGCGTCAGCTCAGCGAGATCAAGCCGCTCGAAGGCTCGGTCAACGTTTCGAGCGGCGGGGTCATCCTTGACAATCAAGACGATTTTGCGAAACATTTCGGCGAAGATCTAAGCGAAATCGAAAAAGGAATGATCGCTCATCTCAAATCGCAGCCTTATAATCACCCCTTTGCGGAATTCGCCCACTTTACGGCGACGGTCCGACTTGTCGCCAACGGCCAAACGTATGGAACGGCGAACGTTTTCCATTCGCAAGAGCTTGCCGTACAATGGCAAGCGCAACAGCTGAAAAAGTTGACGGCGGAGCAGCGGGCCTCCGCCCAGGTCGAAGTTCGTTTGTTTCCCAATCGCGGCGCGGCCGAGCGATTCGCGTCGCAATGGCTCCGTTCAATTCGGTAGTCGCCGCTCCTCCCCGATTTCCAAGTCGCGGCTAATCTTCAATAATGAAAAACTGTCAAGGCGCGTCCGCGAGCGTCTACCCACCTATTTGCCGCAAGTGCGGCCTCTCCTGGAAAGGATTATTTATGAAACGCGTCGTAGGTTTGACGCTGGCGCTGATTGCGTTGGTACCGGCTGTTGTGCGGGCTCAAGAGCCGGCAGCTCCCAATTCGGCAGCGCCCCAAGGCGAGCTCGGCACGTTGATGCAAAAAGCGTCGTACGTGATCGGCCGCAATTTCGGCAGCAACATCAAATCGGACTTACCCACGGTCGACATCAAATCGTTAATGCTCGGCATCAACGAAGCGCTGGAAGGAAAAGACTCGCGTCTGACCGACGAGCAAATTCAAGCGACCATGGTCGAGTTCCAAAAGCTGATGATCGCCGAACAACAAAAGTCGATGGAAGCGGCCAAGCAAAAGGGCATTGAGTTTTTAGCCGAAAACGCCAAAAAGCCGAACGTGAAAACGACCAAAAGCGGGTTGCAGTACACGATCGAAAAAGAAGGAACCGGCGCTTCTCCCAAAGCGAACGACGTCGTCTCTTGCCATTACAAAGGGCAACTGCTAGACGGCACCGTCTTCGACAGTTCGTATGATCGCGGCGAACCGGCGAAGTTCCCGGTCAACGGCGTCATCGCCGGATGGACCG
>JBITAD010000532.1:4856-7593 GCA_044439945.1 Blastopirellula sp. JB062 | reverse complement strand
AGCAGCAATTTCTCCAGCGCCTCGGTCTCTTCTTTTTCGAGCGGAGAATTCACCAGGCGACTCAGCAGCTTGGTTAGCTCTCGAGTCTCTTTAGCTTCGTTTGCCATGACGTTCTCCATCTAGTAGGCGAAGCGAGATGCACTTCTTCAGTCGGGTTCGCAGTCGCCACAAGCGGTCATAGAGCGAGTTGACCAGGATGCCCAAGTCTTTCGCCAAGCTCGAGAAATCGGTCCTCTCCCAGTAGACTTGATGGATGAGTTGCAAGTCATCCTCGGGCAGCCGTTTTAAGCAGCCCTCAAGCGATGCTAGAAACAGGTCCTCATCGTCTTGGCCGGCGACCGTTTGGTCGCAGAGCTGCGTTACGAGCTTTTCCGAGAAATGATGCCGGTCTCGCGAGGATCGCCGCATAAAGTTTTTGGTCTCGTAAAACGCAATTCCCATCGCCCAGGGAAGAAACCCTCGTTCGGGATCATACTCATCAAATTTTTCCCAGATCACCATGCAGCTGCGTTGATAAATATCTTCCGCGTCGGCATGGCTGGAGACGAGGGAATAAATGAACGCATACAATTGCCGCCGATGTACCGTGATCTGCTCCGTAAACCTTTGGCTTGTTGACCGCTGATTCATGCAACTCTTTCACGTTGGGGCAGCAGAGAGGGGTTCTCTTTCTAGCGCTCTTTGGAAGGTATCGTACGGCCAAAGCCGGTTCTCTGATGATAATTCGGCGGAAAAGCATGCTCCGGTTTCGACGCACGCTGAAATCGGAACGTATCGGCCAGGCGGGCGTCGCTTGAACCGGGCTGAGTCGGTCGGAATGAATGCCTTCGCTTCGTTGCAGGTTGAAAAATAACGACTTACGTCGCTAATTGGGGCGCGCAGCCAGGCGATCGAGCCGCCTGCGAAGGGGCGGCGGCCTGAAGCGGAATGTCGCAATCTGGCCCTTTGATTTGCTGCTGCGACAGATAACGGCCTGTAGGAGGGTGTGGGTTTCTTTTGGAAAAATTCGTTTTTTCTCATAGAGAAGGGGGGAGGGGCGTACAACTACTTGTGACAACCTGATGCATACGCTCTTCCGTCTTTCGTCAAATGGCGGCGATTCATCATCCTCTCCGTTATCTCCTACTAATCGAGGCGCTCTTCTATGAAACGTTCCCTGAACGGCAAGTCGCGAGGCTTTACGCTCGTCGAATTATTAGTCGTTATCGCCATTATCGGCGTGTTAATCGCCCTGCTGTTACCGGCCGTTCAGCAGGCGAGAGAAGCCGCACGTCGAATGCAATGCACCAATCAGATGAAGCAGGCCGTTCTTGCGCTGCACAATTATGTGGACACGCATCGCCACATGCCGTCGGCCGCCTATGGCACGGCCAGCTTTGTCGGAATTAGCATCTGGACCCAGTTGGCGCCGTTCATGGAGCAGGGGGCGTTTTACGATCAGTACCATTTTGATCAGTCATGCGTTTCGGCAGACAATTACGCGCTGAATCAAAGCACGCCCATGCCGCACCTGCGCTGCCCAAGCGGAACCCAGGATCATTACAGCGGTACCGACACGACTCGTAACGAGCACTATACGACGCACTACTTCGGCATTTTGGGGCCGGTGGGCGCCAACGGAACGACCGGCGATAACTACGACCTCCATTCTTCGTTAACCCTGGGTGAGTTCGCGACGCAAGGGGCGTTTACGCTTTGTACGGACGAACTGCGGAGACCGATTACGTTTGCAGGCATCACGGACGGACTGTCTAACACGATCGTATTCGGCGAGATCTGCTGGAACGACTATGGCGGATACCGCGAGTATACGATGGGGGCGGTCAACGGCGGCGGTAGCACAGGCTATGCGGCGTACTCGTACAAGGGGGTCAAGTGGCCGATAAATATTGGATTGCGAAGCACCGGCAGCGTCTATACGGGATTCAATAACGTGGGTGCGTTTGGCAGCCATCATCCAGGCGGCGCGAATTTTGCGCTCGGCGACGGCAGCGTTCGATTTCTCCCGGAAACGATCGACATGGCCAGCTATTTGGCTTATGCAAGTCGAAATGGGGGAGAAATCAACGCAGCTCAGTAGCTTCCGGCTTGTTTGTCAGGCGGCAAGCTCCTTGGTCGGTTCAAGGGCTTGCCGCTGATGTGCCCACTGGCTCTTGTTCATAGAAAGCGGCATCCCATGTCTGCAATGCGTTTGTCTACTTACTTTCCGACCTTGTTTTGTTGGTGCGCAGTATTAGGCGTTACGACGATCACGTCTGGATGCGGCGGCGAAGTTTCGTTGCACGATCGAGCTTCCGGCCGCGTCACTTTTAAGGGAGCGCCTGTTCCGGTAGGTGTTATTCAGTTCACCCCTGACGCGTCGAAAGGGGGCAACGGAGCGGTTGGCTTTGCGGAGGTGCGCGAAGGCGCCTATGACACGGACGCCAGCGGCAGCGGCATCAATAGCGGAGCTTACATCGTGACGATCGACGCCTATTCGCTCAAGAATGTGGATCCGGATCTCAAGCCGAATGGAGATGCGTTAGTGGTCGGCTACGAGCGGAAAATAACCATCGAAGCTGGGCAAGCTTCATCGCTCGATTTCGAGCTGGCTCCGTAATTCGCTGCACTTTCGCGTTTTAGAGAAATTGGATCCATGCTGCGCCCCATCCGCACTCAAGCGATCTCGGTCTATTTGATTTTCGCGATTCGCTGTCTTGTCTTACTCGTGATTGCCGGCGGCCTCATTTCGGCCGAG
>JBITAD010000532.1:0-4846 GCA_044439945.1 Blastopirellula sp. JB062 | reverse complement strand
TGTATTGCCGAGGACGCTATTCAACTCACCCTGACCGCTGACTGGGAAGTGCAGGTCAATTGTGCAAGTGGGGCGGAAGCGGCGGCAATCGCCGGAGTCGTTTCCGTACCTCCGCCTGAGGTGATTACCGTGAAGGGGGAGCGGCACGACGGATTGCCAATTTACAATCCGCAGGCCTCCGAATATGCGCGCGGGGCGAGATTAGACGCTTTGAAGTCGGAGAAATTAACGGCCTCGGGCCTGCTTGTTCGCGATAGCGTCATCGTCCGATCTGGTCCGGCGGAATCGGGGACCCGATTTATTCGGGGTCAAGATTATGAACTGGTCGACCTGTGGGGACGCATTGGTCGGTTGCCAGACGGAAGGATCAAGAAGGGAGACGTCGTCTATGTCAGTTATCAGCATGCGCTCTCTCGGATTGACTCTATCTTTTTGAAGGACGACGGCACGCTCAAGTATCGGCTTGGCCAGCCAAGTGCGGAAACGCCTGAGCCTCCGGAAAGTGCGGCCGGGCAGAGAAGGCTCGCGAATATCTGGATTCCCGGCCCTATCGATCGGTTGACGGCGGATCATCTTTTTCCGATTTTGGAAACCGCCTATCCCGTGTCGACGACAGGGGTTTCGAAAAAAGCGGAGCGGCGGATTCCTCGTACGATCGCCAAACTGCGATCGGGCGAGCCGGTACGAATCTTGGCTTGGGGCGACAGCGTTACGGATGGAGCCTATTTAACGGATCCAGAACGCCAGCGGTGGCAAGCGCAGTTCGTGCATCGTTTGAAGAAGCGATTTCCTCAGGCGAATATCGAGCTTATCACCGAGGCGTGGGGCGGAAGATCCACAGGCTCTTATCTTGCTGCGCCTGAAGGTCACCCGCACAATTTTCAGCAGACGGTGCTGAACGCGCGGCCGGATCTTATTATTAGCGAATTTGTGAATGACGCCCATTTGAACGAAGCCGGGGTCGAGGAGCGGTATGGGCAGTTATTGGCCGAATTCGAAAAAATCAACGCAGAGTGGATCATTCTGACTCCGCACTACGTGCGTCCTGATTGGATGGGTTTGGATCGGCAGCGTGATATCGACGATGACCCTCGACCTTATGTCAAAGGTTTAAGGGCTTTTGCGGAGAAGCGTCAGCTTGCGCTTGCCGACGCATCGTTGCGATATGGGCGACTTTGGCGACAAGGAATTCCTTACAACACCTTAATGGCGAACTGCATTAACCATCCTGATTCGCGCGGGTTGGCAATTTTCGCCGACGCCCTGATGGAACTGATGCCCCGCGATTAAAAGCGCTTCGCGGTTCTCTTGCCGGTCGCGCCGGGCGTTGGGTTTAGCGCTCGGGCAGGTCGACTTCGATTTGGCCGTCGTTGATTCTTACGACGAAGGTGCGGAGGTCGTAGCGCGGTTTCTTCTCGTCGAGATAACGGCCGTCGCGAATACGGAAACGCCAGTGATGAATAGGGCAGGTGACGACGCCGTCGCAGACCTGCCCGCGAGTGAGCAGCGCGCCGGCATGCGAGCAGCGGGCGTCGACGGCGTAGACTTGGCCGTCGATTTGAAACAGGCCGATCCAGAGTTCGCCGACGACGCGAAAGAGAACGCCTTGCTTGAGGAGTTCGTCGAGACGAGCGAGCGGCCGGAACATGAGATTCGCTAGGTTTTGCTAACCGCCGCTTGCGAAAGCTTGGCGTGCGCTTCGCGCAACAGCGAGGCCGTTTCTTCCCAGCCGATGCAAGCGTCGGTGATCGAAACGCCGTAAGTTAAGGCAGAGGGATCGGTCCCGAGTTTTTGGTTGCCAGGGCTGATATTGCCTTCGAGCATCATGCCGATGATCGAGCGGTTGCCTTCGATGCGCTGTTGCAGCACGTTTCGCCAGACGACGTTTTGCTGCTTGTGATCTTTGTTCGAGTTGGCGTGACTGCAATCGACAAGCAAGTTGGAATGAAGCTTGGATTGATCGAGTTGCAAGACCGCGTCTCGGATGTCTTCGCGCGAGTAGTTCGGCCCAGAACGGCCGCCGCGCAAGATGAGATGCCCCCAAGGGTTGCCGTTGGAGTGGACGACGCAAGTCGCGCCTTCGGCGTCGATGCCTAAAAAGCTATGCGGGCTTCCGGCCGAGGTCATCGCGTCGAGGGCGATTTGCAGCGAACCGTCGGTGCCGTTCTTGTAGCCGACCGGCATCGACAGGCCGCTTGCCATTTGTCGGTGGGTGGGCGACTCGGTCGTGCGAGCGCCGATCGACGCCAGCGAGATCAGGTCGGCGATGTATTGCGGGGTGATCGGTTCCAACGCTTCGGTCGCCGCCGGCAGACCTAGCTCGGTAATATCGACCAGCAACTGACGAGCGATGCGAAAACCGGCGCCGACGTCAAACGTATCGTTCAGATGGGGATCGTTGATCAGCCCTTTCCAACCGACCGTCGTGCGCGGTTTTTCAAAATAAACTCGCATTACGACGAACAGGCGATCGCTTACCTCGGCGGCGAGTTCTTTTAAGCGGCGAGCGTAGTCGATCGCCGCGGCCGGATCATGGATCGAACAGGGGCCGACGACCGCCAGCATGCGATCGTCTTCGCCGGATAAGATGCGTTTAATATGCTCGCGCGATTCAAAGACGAAATCTTGCATCGCCTCCGACACGTAGATCTCTTGTTTAATTTCTCGCGGCGACACGAGCTTTTCGATACTACGAACGTTAACGTTGTCGGTCTGGTGCATGGCGAGCGGACTGTTTTTCACGGCGCGAGTGGGGATCACGTTGGGGATCAAAGAAGCAAACCTCTATGTTCGCACGGATTGCGTTTAACCTCTAGCCCGCTGGTACTTTTCAGAAAAAAAAAGGAGAGAGCAGGTCGGGACGAAACGAATCTAGCGGCAAATCTAACGCGCATGTCCCCCCGAGAAGGCGAAGTCGCGCGTGGCCCGTCGGCCGCTGACGCGCCGGGCCGCGACGTTGACTTCGTCGATTTGCAAGACCGCCGGATCGAACGGCAGGCCGCTGCGTCTGGCGAACGCGGTCACCGGCAGAGAAAGCTCTTGCCCCTGCGGTAGGGAATGTTTGTAGTAGTGGTAGAATGCTCCGTTTAAAGTCATGCTAAGGTGAGACCAGTCGCTGTCGTCTTGATTGACGATCACCAGGTGCGGCGGCTCGAGATTGCGATTGATGGTGACGTCGACGGGCAGCGGTTCGCTCGAAGTGGTCGGCAACGTGACGTACAACAAACCGACGACCAGTAGAGGGAACGCCGCCAGAGCCGCTAGAGTAAAAATTAGGCCGCGGCGGCTCAGTTGCGGCAAATCAGGTCTCGATCGCTCGACTTCGTTACTCATTTTTTCACTTTAGGACGTAGGCTGCGCATGTCTCCGATGATTGCTCCTGCCGCCAGCGCCGCATCTACCGGCGATCGGATGTCGATCAACGCCGCTTGGCTCATCAAGTTGCGTTGGGTCGCGGTTTTTGGGCAGTTGATCACAATTCTCGTCGTCGGGTTGTTGCTGCAGGTTTCGATTCGCTGGGGAATATTAATCGTGGCGGTCGCCGCAACCGCTGGCAGCAATATCTTGCTCACCCTTTTTTATCGGCGGCTGCGTACCGCTTGGGATAGCGGCCGCAGGTGGGAAAACGTCTTGCTGGGCGTGATGCTGCTCGATTTGTTGTCGTTGACCGCCTTGTTGTACTTTACCGGCGGCATGGCCAACCCTTTCGGCATTTTTTATATGGTGAATCTTACGCTGGCGGCGATCGTTCTCCCAGGTCGCAGCGTCTGGGGATTGGCGGCGATTACCGCAGTTTCGATCGCCTTTTTGTTTTACGACCATGTCGACGTGCCTGTGCTGACGCAGCCCGACCGGATGCGGACGCTTCGCGAGCTGCAGCATATTCCGGTGGCTCAGGTCGGCATGTACGTCGCATTTTTGACCTGCATCTTCGTGATTGTCTATTTTACGACGCGCCTGACCGATGAAGTGAGAAGGCGAGATACGGAATTGCGTCGCGCCGAATTGCAACGAGCCCGGAGCGAAAAATTAGAAGCGCTGGGCACCTTGGCGGCCGGCGCCGCCCACGAACTGTCGACCCCGTTGGCCACGATCGCCGTCGTGGCGAAGGAAGTGCAGCGAGAATTGGCGGGAATGCCGGTTTCTGACGATTTGAAGGCCGATATGGCGCTAATCCGAACCGAGCTCGACCGCTGCCGCCATATTTTAGACCAAATGTCTTCGGACGCGGGGCAAGCGACCGGCGAGCCGTTGGTGGACGTTTCGACCAAGCAATTGGCGGAAGAAATCAGGAGTTTGCTCGAGTCGCGGTTGGTCGACCGATTGCGGATTTCCGATCGCTCCAGCGATGCGGTGATCCGAGCGCCGCGGCATCTGCTGGCGCAAGCGTTGCGAGGCTTGATCAAAAACGCGTTCGACGCTTCGCCTGAAGGAAACGAGGTGGTCGTCTTGCTAGAGCGGACGGCGAAGCATTTGGTGATGACGATCCAAGACGAAGGACCCGGCATGCCGCCGGAAATTTTGTCTCGCATCGGCGAACCGTTTTTTACGACGAAAGATCCGGGCGCCGGGACGGGGCTCGGGATATTTTTGGCGAAAAACGTGATCGAAAGGATCGACGGCACGCTGCGCATCGAGTCGAACTCGCATGAGGGAACGACCGTCGTGGTCCAGTTGCTACGGAAAAGCGTGCCTGGAGAATCTCAGGCAGGTTCGCAGGCCGAAAGCCGCAAAGAGTAGTATAATTGGCGAATCGCTCGTTAAGGGATTCATTGGCTTTTGTCCGCTGCGGAACGATTATGTCTCGACCTACGTTATTGCTAGTCGATGATGACGATACCCTGCG
>JBITAD010000531.1:1891-7623 GCA_044439945.1 Blastopirellula sp. JB062 | reverse complement strand
AAAGCGGTCGCCGAGATCGAAAAGTTCACCTATGACCTGACCGATTTCGATTTTGGGGGCGATCGTTATCTCCGCACCGGCGAGGTCTTGCCTGAGGGGGCGGTCGACGAATTGAAAAAATTCGACGCCGTCTTGCTAGGGGCGATCGGTCACCCCGACGTTGCGCCCGGCATTTTGGAAAAAGGCCTGCTGCTGCAGTTGCGATTCGCGCTCGATCAATACATCAATCTGCGCCCGGTCAAGCTGTATCCGGGGGTCGATACGCCGCTGAAGGATCGCGGTCCTGAAGATATTGATTTTGTCGTCGTTCGCGAAAATACCGAAGACTTGTACGCCGGCATCGGCGGTTTTCTGAAAAAGGGAACCCCTGACGAGGTCGCCACCCAAACGGCGATCTATACCCGCAAAGGGTGCGAACGAGTCATTCGCTGGGCGTTCGAGTACGCTCAAAAACGTAACAACCCGAAAGGCAAAAAACTGACCCTCGTCGCAAAGACGAACGTGCTGACCTTTGGGCACGATCTGATTTGGCGCACGTTTGAAGAAGTCGCCAAAGATTATCCCGACGTCGAAGCCGACTATAACCATGTCGACGCTTGCTGCATGTGGATGGTCAAAAATCCTGATTATTACGACGTGATCGTCACGACCAACATGTTCGGCGACATCATCACCGACTTGGCCGGCATTTTGCAGGGCGGAATGGGCGTCGCCGCCGGCGGCAACATCAACCCTGAGCCGGGCGGCACCAGCATGTACGAGCCGATGGGGGGAAGCGCTCCGAAGTACACCGGCAAAAACGTCATCAATCCGATCGCCGCAATCAGTGCGACGGCGATGTTGCTTGAGCACACCGGGCAACCGGCCGCCGCAAAAAAAGTGTTGGATGCGATCCAGGTCGTTACCGGTACCAAAATGAAAAGCCAAGGCGCCGGTAAAATGGGCTACAGCACGACCGAAGTCGGCGACTTAGTCGTTGACGCCTTGCAACGATAACGCGACGCGGCCGACTGCGTCTCGCCCGACAACTTGCCCAACCCGACTACGAGCCTGTTTCATCTGAAACAGGCTCGTGTTACAAACAGAGGAACCTCATCCAACTTTTCTAAAGCGGTTCCTCCATGACGCTTCCCGCGCTATTCGATCTAACCGGCCGTAACGTCTTGGTGACCGGCGGCAGCAAAGGGATCGGCAAGACGATCGCTCGCGCTTTGTCGGAAGCAGGTGCCAACGTCTGTATCACCTCGCGGAACATGCAAGAATTGTCGGCCGCGCGAAATGAAATTCTCGGCGATCGCGAAGCGATCGTCGCTTGTTTCGTTTGCGACATGGCCGATCGCTCGGCAGTCGACGCGATGGCCGAATGGGTGTTGGAAGAGTTCGGTCGCGTTGACATTTTGTTCAATAACGCCGGAACGAATCAGCCGCAATCATTGCTCGAAACGACCGACGAAAGTTGGGATCGCGTCCTCGAGATCAATTTTACCAGTTGCATGCGACTGGCCCGCAAATTGGCGCCCGGCATGATCGAGAACGGCTGGGGACGAATTATCCATCTCTCTAGCGTCTTGGCGGTCGCGTCGAATCCTGGCCGCGGCAACTACTCGGGAACTAAGGGAGCGCTCAGTGCGATGACGCGCGCGCATGCCTTGGAACTGGGCCCGCATGGCGTGACGGTCAACTGTTTGGCGCCGGGGCCGATTGCGACCGATTTGACGATGGGTCTGCTCGATGCGGAGCAAAAAAAGCGATTCGCCGCGCGAACGGCCCTGCTGCGTTGGGGAGAAACGCGCGACTTGATCGGGCCGGCGCTGCTATTGGCCAGCGATGCGGGCGCTTATATCACCGGCACGACGTTACTGGTCGAAGGCGGAATGATTTGCCGCACTTTTGATTAAGAATTGACGACTTTGAAGAGATGTTCGTGATCTCTTCATACGACGCTGTTATAAACGACTGTTTGGCTACGATGGACAACAGGGCTGAAACTATGGAACTGCATGTCGTTTCCCACGATGGTGACATCGTCCAAGTGAGCGTTTCCGGGCGCGTCACTCAAGACGGAACAATGCGCGAAACCGAGCCTCTTTCCGGGTTGATCGGCCTAGACGCCTATCAACGGACCGTTTTGCTGAACATGCAGGAAGCGGATCTGATCGATTCGAGCGGCGTCGGCTGGCTATTGACTTGTCATAAGCGATTTGAAGAAGCGCAGGGCAAGTTGATCTTGTTCGACATGCCGCCAATTGTCGCCAACGTATTCAAGCTGATGCGATTGGATACTTTTTTTCATATCGTACCCAACGGCGATGCGGCCATGCGGTTAGCCAAAGGAGAGAGTCGTGACTGAGACGGTGGCGCCCGACTTTACCAAAATTGATTTGACCAGCATCGAGCCGGACGTGGCGGTCAAGCTGTTGATTCATCAAGCGGCTCAAATGCAGGCCAGCGACTTGTTCGTCTTGGCGTGCGACGGCGCCATTCAAATCGCCGTGCGGCAATGGGGCCGTATGAAGGTGATTCGCGACGTCCCTGCCGAGCAAGGCCGCGCTTGGATCAGCTACCTCAAAGCGATGAGCAGCATGGACATCGCCGAGCGCCGCCGTCCGCAAGACGGCCGCTGGATCTTTGACGATCAAGGCCGCAAGCTCGACTTGCGTTTGAGCCTGTTGCCAACCTTGTACGGCGAAGACCTGACGGTGCGCTTGCTCGATCGCAACTCGAGCTTGCTTTCCGTCGATCAGCTCGGCTTAAACCGACATGATCGACAAGGGATCATGTCGATGATCCAGGCCAACTCCGGCCTGATCTTGGTGACCGGGCCGACCGGTACCGGCAAAACGACCACGCTCTACGCTTGCTTGCAATATTTGAACGACGGCAAACGCAAAATCAATACGCTGGAAGATCCGGTCGAGTTTTCGTTGTCAGGCATTCGGCAGTCGCAGGTTCATCCAAAGATCGGACTTGATTTTTCAGAACTGTTGCGTAGCGTCATTCGCCAACAGCCCGACGTGATCATGATCGGCGAAATTCGAGATCAAGAAACGGCCGCCACGGCGGTTCGCGCCGCAAACAGCGGGCACTTGGTCTTTGCGACGTTGCACGCGCCGGTCGCCGCCGCGGCGGTGCAAAGCATGTTGTCGCTAGATGTCAATCCTCACTTTTTGGCGAGCGGCTTACGAGGCGTGTTGTCGCAGCGGTTGGTTCGCATTCTTGATAAAGAGACTCGCATTCCGTACGAGCTGGGGCCCGGCGGCGCCGCGGCGACGTTCGGCGACATTCAAGAATTGTTAGAACCAGGCGACGGCGAGGTTTTTTACGGACCTGATCCGACCGCGCCCAACGAAGGTTACGCAGGTCGCACGGCAATCTTCGAGTTGTTAGAAGTCTCCGGCGACATTCGGCGTGCGATCTCGAATCGCTGTCCTGCTCATGAGCTGGAAGCGATCGCGATCAGCCATGGCATGCTCGATTTCCGGCGGGCCGCTTTAATGAAAGTCGCCCAAGGAGTCACCAGCATGGAAGAGGTCTTCAAGAATGTCCCGACTGAATATCTGGGGCTCGAAGAAGCCTAAAACCGGCCCGGCTCGCAAATGCGATTCGGCCGATCATCGATCATACGCCAATTGCTCGCCTACCTGGCGCATGCGTCTTTCCGCTTGACGAAAATCAGCGGCCGCTTCTTGTACCGGTTGCGGCAAGCGGTACAAGTCGTCCGCCGGCCACTGCGTTACGTCGTGGGGGTCGAGTTTCGGTCGTCGGCTGGTGCGCCCATGTCGCACCAGCGACACCAATTGTTCGACCGGCGAGTTGCGGGCGCTCTTTTCGACGGCGTCGCGATATTGATACGTCATCGCACGCAGCGCGCGATCGCTGGCCACATAAAGCTCGGCGGCGCGTTTCGCATCGGCGCTTGTCTCTAAATAAAGCGCAACCCGAAACGCCTGACGAGCGAAGGTTCGGCGGTTTTCGAGCGGCGAGAGCGAGAGCGACTCTTCCCCTAGCGCTTCGCAACGCACGATCGCCAAGCCCCGGTCCCAATCGCGCGGAGCGCGAAAGACGCATGTGAATTCTTTCGCTCCTTCCAGCGTCGTTTGTCGAGCCGGTTTTAGTTTGAAGTAAACGCCGGCGCCGCGCATTATCGTGCCGCTGGCGGCGATCATCTCGACCGGCGAGCGCAGTTCGTATTTCGTCGTGGTCGAATTTTTGCGACTGGCGCCGCCGCTGACGTTGCCGCTGGCGAAGCTTTCGTACTTGCCGCTTAGATTGGCGCCGAACGTCGCGTCGATCTCTTTTTTGTTTTCGATTTGCATGCCGCCGGTTAACGTTTCTTCGAGGGTCGTGCGGGGCGCGTGGTCGACGATCATAATGCGAGGATCGCGGCTCTCGATTCGAATGACGAATTGCAGCAGATCGTTCTCGGCTTCGTAGTCGACCAAAGACGAAACGACGATTTTCGCTTCAATCAGTTTTTCGTCGCCGACGTAGCCTTCAGGCGTTACGTCGCGGCATGCGATCCGATACCCGACGTCAAAATTAACAGGCCCTGCCGCTGCGATCGCCGTCAGCGCGAGCGGCGCCAGCATGCCGATGCAACGGATCGATAACGAGCGGATGTAGAGATTCGCCAACATTCTTGCCTCCTGCGGAAAGCGATTTGCTACCGTGCGATTGGCGGGAATGCTTGGCTGCGATTCCATGCAGCGGCGGCCGACCTTCAGCCGCAAATAAGGGTTACCTCGTCATTGAGCGTCAAAGCATCGCCGATTGACTGCGGTCCCAATGGTAAGCCGCGACGGGGACGAAGCAATCGACGATCGTGTCGATTGCGAGAATCGTCGGAAAAGAATCAGGTGCTAGCCGATGGAAATCTGGTCGAACGATTCGATCTCGTCATGGCCGTTAGGGTCGGTTACCGGCGCATTGCCAGGGCGATAGCAAAGCCCTGTTCGCATGCCGGCTTCGCGAGCGGCGTCTAACTCGGCGACGACGTCGCTTAAAAACAGAATCTCTTGCGGGGCGAGACCGAAGTCGCCGGCAATGATGCGATAGCTGTCGCTCGTTTTCTTCGGCCCGGTCGTCGTATCGTAATGTCCGCGAAACGACGCCAGCAGGTCGCCGTGATTGGTGTGACCGAAAAACATCTTTTGCGCGGCGACGCTGCCCGACGAATAAATGCGCACGTCGCGATCGGCGGCGTTCCAACGAGCCAGGGCAGGGGGGACGTCGTCAAACACGGCGGCGACTAATTCGCCTGAGTCGAAGCCTGATTTCCAGATTAAGCCTTGCAGTTGTTTGAGCCCGGTCGCTTTCACGTCGTCGTCCATCAGACGCGTGACTTCAGCGCAAACTTGGTCTTGCCGCGCTTGGTCGTCGCTTGCGTCTTGCGTCCAAAGCTCAAACGATTCGGCGCCGGCGTCTTGGGCGATCTGCCGCAGGGCCGGGGCCAGCGCGGGCGAGTTCCACTGAGATCGCAAATAGTCGTTCAATTCGCGACGGACGAACGGAAACATCACGTCGTAAACGAACGAGACGCTGGCCGTCGTCCCTTCGATATCAAGCAGCAAGCCGCGACCGGAGAATGAAATCACGGCTTCACCACCGGATCGATATCGTCCGCTTTGGCAAGATAGTCAGGCCCCCAGCAAAGCGGCGAGTAGTTTTCGTGGACGCCGGCGTCCATGTAATGGGGAGTCCAGCCGCTCGGATCTTCAAACAGACGGATGCAG
>JBITAD010000531.1:0-1881 GCA_044439945.1 Blastopirellula sp. JB062 | reverse complement strand
ATCGTTCGCTCTTCGCAAAGGGTGAACCAGTGCTTCATGTTCGCCGGCACGTTAATCAGGTCGCCTGATTCGACCAAGACCGAGAAGACCGGTCCTTGCGGCGGATTGATGTGAAACACCCCTTGGCCTTTGACCGTAAACCGAACTTCGTCTTCGCTGTGGGTATGCTCTTTATCGAACTTGGCCAGCAGCGCGTCGAGATTCGGGGTTTCGCAATTAACGTTGATGACGTCGGCCGTTACGAAGCCCCCTTTTTCTTTCAGGCGTTCGATCTCCGGGGCATACGCGGTCAAGATTTCTTCGTTGGTCGCGTCGGGACCAATCCGTCCTTCGACCTCCCATTTTTCGTACCAGATGCCGTGCGGCGCTAGATATTCGCGAATCGCGTCCGGGTCGTCGATGCGCCGTTTCTCGTCGTGGATGGTTACGCTCGCCATGAGAAGTTTTCCCAATATCGCTGGTAGAAAAGGTGGAGGGGGTTAAACGGTCGCGGCGTCGCTGCGCAGTTGACCGCACAGCAGCATGCGGCGGACGACCGTTTCGAACAGAAACTCGTAAATTTCGATGTGGCGTCGGGCCTCGGCGACGTCGGCGCCCCAGGTATACAGGCCATGGCGACGAATCAAATAACCGTGGATCGGCGGTAACGACGTATCGGCCAACCGTGCGGCGACTTGCTCGGCCAAGACCGGAATGTCTTGCGTGTTCTCAAAAACGGGAACCCATTCGGAGTGCTCATGCGTTTTGACTCCGGCCAAGCCTTTGAGCATCTCGTAGCCTTCGATCGCAAAGCCTCCTTCGTCGAAGTAATAATCCGACAACAAGGTGCCCCAAATCGAATGCGTATGCAAAATCGCGCCCACGCCCGGTTGAGCCGCGGCGACCACATGCAACAAAGTCTCGGCCGATGACTTCGGCTGATCGGTCGTCGCATTTCCCGCGTCATCGACCTGACGCCCTTGATCGTCGACCCGTACAAAGTCGGCTCGGGTCAGGCGCCCTTTGTCCATGCCGCTGGCGGTCAGCGCCAATTGCAGCGGATTTTGCCGCAGCACCGCGCTATAGTTGCTGCTGGTTCCGACCGACCATCCGCGCTGAAAGAAGTAGGCGCCGGTCTCGCGCAGCGCGTCAAGCTCCGCTTCATGACCGGCTAATGCGGGATGGGCCGAACTAAGCGGCGCGCCGCCGACTGAAACGTTTTCCATAAGTCTTCGTCACAAGTTGATGAGTGCCTAAAACGCCAGTCTATCACGATTAAGCGCGACGGCAACCGAACCGACCGATCCGGCGAACGCTTAGCTATGCATTCGCGGGTTCGGGTCGCCTGCCGCAATGATTTCCGCTTCGGCGGCTGACAATTCGTCTAGTCTTCCCATGACGCTCGCATCGTCGGCATATTGTTTCGCCAGACGGACGTAGGCCGAGTGATGTCGCGCCTCCGATTCGAACAATTGATCGTAAAAGTCGGCCAATCGTCGATCGGCAAGTCGTTCGCGCAAGATGCCGAATCGCTCGCAGCTTCGCGCTTCGATCAATCCGGCCACCAACAAGCGGTCGACCGCTCGCTGCGGTTCGTTTTTGCGAATCAAGGCATGCAACTGCTCGCCGTAGTTGCTCGGTTTGAGTCGTCGAAACCGGATTTTTCGCTCTTCGAGAATCTCCAGCACGAGATGAAAGTGCTCAAGCTCTTCGTTGACGATTTCGGTCATTGCGCGGCAGAGATCTTGATTTTCGACATAAGCGAAAATCATGTTCATCGCGACGCCCGCCGCTTTTTTTTCGCAGTGGGCATGGTCGATCAGCAGCAGATCGAGATTCTCTTGAACGTGGGCGAACCAGCGCTCGGAGCTAGTCGATTGAAGGTGCAGCATCGGTCAGATC
>JBITAD010000530.1:0-7762 GCA_044439945.1 Blastopirellula sp. JB062 | reverse complement strand
GCGAAAGACGGATTTCTCGCCCAACAAGCGAAAGCCTCGGAAGCGGACGGCGCATTTCAAAACCCGCTCGCCGCTAAGGCGCCGCACTTTACGGCGAAAGCGAAGAGCGTCATCTTTCTTTTCATGTACGGCGGTCCGAGCCATGTCGACACGTTCGATTACAAGCCGGATCTCTACCCGCTCGACGGCAAAACGATTCCCGTCAAAACCAAAGGGCGCGGCGGCGAAAAGAACGAAGGACGGGTCGTCGGGCCGAAGTGGAACTTCAGCCAATATGGCGAATCGGGACAATGGGTGTCCGATCTCTTCCCGCATTTGGCGACCTGCGTCGACGACATCGCCTTCTTGAAATCGATGACCGCCGAATCGCCGATTCATGGTTCGGCCATGTTGAACATGAACTCGGGACGCATCTTAAGCGGTTTCCCCTGCATGGGATCGTGGGTCAATTACGGCTTGGGCAGCGTCAACGAAAACCTGCCCGGGCACGTGGTGATGCTCGATCCGACCGGCGGCCCCATCAGCGGCGCCAAAAACTGGTCGAGCGGGTTCATGCCGGCGACGTATCAAGGGTCGATCTTTCGCTCGAAAGGCGCCCCCATCATCGATCTCAAACCGCCGCAAGGCATTACCCGAGAAATGCAGCGAGACATTCTCGATACGCTGAAAGAATCGAACGATCGCCATCTTGCGCCGCGGCTAGACAATACCGACTTGGCCGCGCGAATCGCAAGTTACGAACTAGCCTACAAAATGCAAGAGTCGGCGCCGGAAGCGGTCGACTTCTCCGACGAGACCGAAGATACCTTCCAAATGTACGGCATGGACAACCCGGAAACCGAAGAATTCGGGCGGCGCTGTTTGATGGCGCGCCGCCTGGTTCAACGCGGAGTTCGCTTCGTGCAGCTTTACTCCGGCGGACATCATAACGACAACAACTGGGACGCGCACGGCGATCTGGTCAAAAACCATACGCTGCATGCCGGGCGCACCGACAAGCCGATCGCCGGCTTGCTGAAAGATCTGAAACGCACCGGCTTGCTAGATGAAACGTTGGTCATTTGGGGCGGCGAGTTCGGGCGCCAGCCGACCGCCGAATACGCCGAAGGTACCGGACGCGACCATAACTCGTACGGTTTCACCATGTGGATGGCCGGCGGCGGTATCAAAGGGGGCCAAAGCGTCGGCGCCACTGACGAGCTTGGCGCCGAAGCGGTCGAACGCCCGCTAAAAGTCAAAGACATGCACGCGACCGTGTTGCATCAACTGGGGCTCGATCCCAATCATCTCAGTTATTTCTATAGCGGGCTCGATCAAAAACTGGTCGGCGTCGAACATGTCGACCCGATTCAAGAGCTCATTTAGCGCCGCAATCTTTCGCACGCGTCGAACCGGCCCAGCGCCGGTTCTTTTTTTGCGCGCTTCGCTCGCCTGGCGTTCTCTCGCAATTCCTCTCCCTGCATTTGCGAGAAGAATGCTAGAATCTAGGTCTGCAACTTGGTTGACCAACTTTCGATTCTGGAGGCACGAAGATGGCCACGGCGGACCTTACTCCTTATGGCATCACCGTTACGGACGTACGCCGCAATTTAGCCCCTTCGCGGTTGTATGAAGAAGCGATTCGCGTCGACGAGAAAGCGGCCGTCGCCGATTCAGGAGCGTTAATCGCCTATTCCGGCGAAAAAACGGGCCGTTCGCCCAAAGACAAACGAATCGTCCGCGCCCACGAGTCGGAGCATGAAGTTTGGTGGGGATCGGTAAACATCGACATTGACGAAGCGACCTACGTCATCAATCTCGAACGGGCGAAAGACTATCTCAACACGCGCAAAGCGTTGTACGTGGTCGACGCGTTCGCCGGTTGGGACCCCAAATATCGTCTGAAAGTTCGCGTCATTTGCTCGCGTCCTTACCATGCGCTGTTCATGCACACGATGCTGATCCGGCCTACCCCGGAAGAATTGGCTCAGTTCGGCACGCCCGAGGTCGTCATTTACAACGCAGGGCAATTTCCGGCCAACCAGCATACGCCCGGCATGACCTCGAAAACGAGCGTCGACGTCAATTTAGAAAAACGCGAAATGGTCATCTTGGGCACCGAGTACGCCGGCGAAATGAAAAAAGGCGTCTTCACCATGATGAACTATTACATGCCCAAGCTCGGCGTGTTGTCGATGCATTGCTCGGCCACGACCGATCCGCAATCAGGCCATAGCTCGGTAATGTTCGGGCTTTCGGGCACCGGCAAGACGACTCTCTCGGCCGATCCCAAACGCTTGCTTATCGGAGATGACGAACATTGCTGGTCGGACGACGGCATCTTCAACATCGAAGGGGGATGCTACGCCAAAGCGATCGACCTGACCCCAGATTCCGAGCCTGAAATCTTTCAGGCATTACGCTTTGGCGCCGTGCTCGAAAACGTCGTCTACGACGAAGACGACCATCACGTCGACTTTAGCAATACCAGCATCACGCAAAACACGCGGGGCGCTTACCCGATCGAGTTCATTCGCAATGCGAAAATTCCTTGCGTCGCAAGTCATCCGGACGACGTCATTTTTCTAACGTGCGACGCGTTCGGCGTGCTTCCGCCGGTCAGTCGACTGACCCCGGAACAAGCGATGTATCATTTTATTAGCGGGTATACCGCCAAGGTCGCCGGCACCGAGATGGGCGTCTCAGAGCCGCAAGCGACGTTCAGCCCCTGCTTCGGCGGCCCCTTTTTAGTTTGGCATCCCGGTAAATACGCCGAGTTGCTCGCCGACAAAATGGCCAAGCATCGCGCCAACGCCTGGCTCGTCAACACCGGCTGGGCCGGCGGCGGATACGGGGTCGGTTCGCGTTTTAAACTAACACACACGCGCGCGATTATCGACGCGATCCATAGCGGCTTGCTAAACGACAGCCAGACGCAACCTGACCCTTATTTCGGTTTTCAAATCATCACCCAAGTGCCAGGCGTACCCAGCGAACTGCTCACTCCGTCTACCTGTTGGGCGGATCAATCGGCTTACCAGCAGGCGGCCCAAAAGTTGGCGAACTTGTTTATCGACAACTTTCAGAAGTATGCGGGCGGCGTCAGCCCCGAAGTTCTCAAGGCGGGCCCCCAGGCGTAATCCGCCGGCGAGCGGTCTTGCGGCTTGCCGACCGCTCGCGGCGAACGGCATGGATGTTGCAATGAATTCGGATATGAGTACCTCCGAATCCAACGACACGGCGAATCTGGAAGAACTTGTCGCTCAAATGATAGAGCGACAACAGGCGCAAGCGGAAGTCAAGCGGCAAAGCGAACGTCGCCGGAAAACGGTCACGCGGCGACGAAAACAGATGCGTCAGATGATGCGCTCGATTGAAGCGATCAAATGGAGCATGTTCGCCAGCTTATCCTTTTGTTTTCTTAGTATGCTGGCTTTTGTTTGGACCGCAATGCTCGTCAATCGAACGACGAATCGGATCGATCGAGAAATCACCGAGTTTCGCCAAACGGTCTATCATCCGGTCGAAAATGCCGCAGCCGTTTTAGGCCGACAAGTGGACGAAAAGATCGAGGCCTACTTTAACGAGAAGTCATCGGAAACGACCAATCCGTAAGTCAGATCGCCAAGCAAGCAATGCCTTGGTCGCCGAGCGTTCGCGCTGGTTTGTCAGCTTTCACTCTTGGTGCGTCGTATCCATTTGCGTTCGATGATATGAATAACCATTCGTATTCGAACGACCTAATTTTTCGGGATTAACGATCGATTTCGGAAAAATCGAATCGAACGCCGAAGTATGGCACGTCAGGTGCTTTTAGGTCGTGGCAATAAGAACGCCAGATTATGTGTTTGCAAGTCAGCGTTCGGCATCCCTATCTTGTCACCCGAATCGCTTGACCGAGCTCGCTACGAAAGCGGCTCACTCGCTTATCGTTCCCCTTGATTTTTTGGCTTTGGAGATTGCCATGCCTGCGATGCCACTGTTATCGGCTGCGGATCGTTGTCTAGATTTAGCCAACCGGGTCAGACATGCGTTAGAGAAGTTGGGATATTCCGATCTCGACAAGATCTCGTGCGAAGCTTCGCCAGATGACCAAATCACGTTACGCGGCGCCACGCATTCGCTTTACCTTCGTCAAGCGGCGCAGTCGGTGGCGCAGCACGTGCCCGGCGTGCAAAGAGTGCGTAACCGTATCGTCATTTTAGAATCGCCACAACCGGCGGTCTGATAAGTCGCCCCATCAGATCGCCGCGTTAGGCTGGATGCATACCTGCAAGTGCATCCAGCCTATTTTTCTTTCTTGACGCAAGCGGATCGTCGGTGCGTTGATTCTCTCGCGTAATAACAAGCTTGGCCAACTTACGGTTGCCACCACATCGGGCAATGAGCCGACAAGCCCATCGCCATTCTTAATACGACCGTCACAATCAAGTAGGTCGCGTAAATCATAAAGCCGATAGCGAAATCGACCTCGAAGCAGCCCATCGCCGCGAACGATCCGGCCGCGATGGCGATCGAAGCCCACAACAGCAAGTAAGGAAACTCGTCCGGCTCAATGCCGATATACGGAATCACCAGCGCGTACAGCCCCCAGATACAAGCGAAGGCCGTCGCGCATAGCAAAACGCGAATCCAAAGTTCGCTTCCCTGGAACGGCTCAAGATCGTCATTGCGGGTGAACCAATAGGCGCCGTACGTCAGCGGAATCGCCAGCCCCAACGAGCCGAGCGCTAGCAGCGGCGTCTTCGAGGCGTCGTCCATGCCGCGCACCAGAAACGCGACCGCCAACACTAAAATCGAAGCGATCAGAACAATCGTCAATGCGACGGGAGAAAATTTCGCATCAACCCGTTCGATCGGCTCAAAAACAAGCCGACCGGCGGTATCCTTCACGCCGCCGAACTCTTCCTTCTCATGAATGACGACTTGCTCGTCGAGGGTCGGCACCCGGATCTGTTTTTTGCAGTTTGGGCAGGGGCCCTCTTTGCCGGCGAATTTTTCGCTGACGTCGTACCGTTTAAAACAATGAGGGCAAGTAACGCGTATTTTATTCATGAGGAAAGCTATACCGGTCGAGAAGAGCAGAGACTTGGCAGCGTTTAAGTTTGTCGAACTCGGCGAGTGCGTCAAGCAATGAAGCGAGAAAGTAAGCAAGTTGAGCCCGCAAAGCGAAGAGACGGTGAAGTCATGCCGCTTTTGCTTGAATTTGTGTTCTTACCGCTCTCTACTAAACTAGAATATGCGGCCTCCAGGCAATCGTCTTGAGTTAGCGAATTTTGCAGGATGAGGACTTCGTGTCGACCTCGAAGGAAAAAGATCTGGTCTTTCTGTGCCCCAACGGGCACAAGCTGCACGCACCGCGGCGACTTCAAGGACAAGCGGGACAATGCCCCCATTGTAGCGTGAAATTCCGGGTCCCGGTGGTGGACGAAGCCGAAGAGGTCGCATCCGCAGGAGCCGATGCGTCGCGTCTTGATTCGTCGGTCGATATTTCCGCTTCCGCCCACAAGTTAATCGGCCCCAGTCTCAGCAGCATCTTTGAACCGGGCGCCGCCGAGGCGACGGTCAAAGACGAAGGAGGCGCGTCCAACGTCTTGGGCTCTGGCGCATTGCGCGGATCTTCGCCCAGTTCGATAATGAACCGGCATAATCGGCTCTTTCAAGAATTTCTGCGGCTTTGGAGCCTGCGTCGCCCGGGCGCATCGGTCGAGATCCACCTGCCGGAAGGAGAAATCTTCGTCCCAGAATTTTTCTCCCCCTCTCGCTCGACCGCCGAATTCGGTTTTTTCGCCCGCCGCCCCAAGTCGGGCGAGCACACGATTCATATTATTCCCTGGCAATATGTCTGCCGAATCGTCTTGAGCGGCGTCAAAGAGTTGCCTTCCGATTTAACCAGCTAGCGAAACCGCAGCCGGCGTTAATTATCGCGATTTAATGCGGTTAACCTCTTCGCAGGCTGAATGTTGCGTCGCCATCCACGTCTGGGCGAATCTCGTCTCTCGCAGTAAAATGAGACCGATTCGCGGAAAACGCGCGACGCGACCTATCCGACAACTTTGAGCAGAAATGCAGGCAGATTCGACAATCCGCGTCGGCGCGGTCTCTTACCTCAATACGAAGCCGCTGGTCTATGGTCTGACTGCCGCCCAGTCTGACGTCGATCTCGTTTTCGACCTGCCCAGCCGCTTGGCCGATCAGCTTGCCAACGGCGAGCTCGACGTGGCGCTGATACCCTCGGTCGAGTTTTTTCAAGATCCTAGCTACACGATCGTATCGGACGCCTGCATCGCGTGCCGCGGCCCCGTCTGGAGCGTGAAGCTTTTTTTCCGAACCAAGCCCGAGCAAGTTCGCACGCTCGCCTTAGACGAAGGTTCGCGAACCAGCGCCGCACTCTCGAAGATTTTGCTCTCCGAGCGATATGGCCTGACCCCGCAAACGACCCCGCTGCCGATCGACGCTCGGTTTGATTCGGTCGACGCCGACGCGGTGCTGATCATCGGCGACCGCGCAATTCATTCGCCCCAGGCCGAGTTCGTCGAAGTCTGGGATTTGGGCCAGCAATGGCGCGACTGGTCGGGCAAGTCGTTCGTGTTTGCGGCATGGGTGGCGCGGCCGGGCTTCGATATTCCGTCGATCGCCGCCGCACTCTCGTCCGCTCGCGACGCCGGGCTGGCGAACTTGGCCCAGATCGCCGCCGAAGAGGCTCCCCGCCATCGCCTGACCGCCGCACAATGCTTATCTTACTTTCGAGATAACTTACACTTTACGTTAGGCCCCGACGAAGAAAGCGGGTTAGCCTTATTTCACGCACACGCGGTTCAGCGAGGGCTGGCGCCGCCGAACGATCGATGGATGCGTCATGATTGCGAAGCTACTTGAAAAAGCGACCGGCGGCGAACGCTTGACCCCGGCCGAAGGTTTGCAACTGCTCGAATCGCACGACCTGGTCGCCTTGGGACGCGCCGCCGACGCCGTAACGCGCCGCCTGCATCCCGAGAACTATCGCACCTATAACATCGACCGCAACATCAACTATACCAACGTTTGCACGGCGGTCTGCGACTTCTGCGCGTTCTATCGCGGACCGAAAAGCGACGAAGGCTACGTCCTTTCGCAAGAACAATTGGTCGCAAAAGTGCAGGAAACCGTCGAACTGGGCGGCGAGCAAATTTTGCTGCAAGGCGGACTGCATCCCAAATTCGATCTCGCTTGGTACGAAGAGATGCTCTCCGACCTGAAGCGACGTTTCCCCAGCGTCAATTTGCATGCGTTCAGCCCGCCCGAGATTTATCACTTCACCAAAGTCAACAAGCTCTCGCTGCGCGAAGTGCTGACCCGCTTAAAAGAGGCCGGCTTGGGCAGCTTGCCCGGCGGCGGCGCCGAGATCTTGGTCGATCGCGTACGCAACGAAATCACCCGCGGCAAGGTCATGACCGACGATTGGCTAGACGTGATGCGCGTCTGGCATCAGTTGGGCGGGCACAGCTCGGCCACCATGATGTTCGGCCATGTCGAAACGTTAGCCGAACGGATCGAACACCTTGAACGTCTGCGTCAACTGCAAGACGAAACCGGCGGCTTTACCGCGTTCATTTGCTGGACCTTTCAGCCCGACCATACCGACATGGCCGACGTCGCGCCGGCCGGCTCGTTTGAATATCTAAAGACGCAAGCGGTCGCTCGGCTGTACCTTGATAATATTCCGAACATTCAATCAAGCTGGGTCACGCAAGGGCTCAAAATGGGCCAGTTAGCGCTGCTCTACGGCGCCAACGACATGGGC
>JBITAD010000529.1:0-7775 GCA_044439945.1 Blastopirellula sp. JB062 | reverse complement strand
AGAAAACGCCCCGACAAGGCATCTAAACGAAGATTGCTTTCGCATTCTTATTAGAGGCTGTTTCAAAACCTACGTAAACAAATGAGGCCGCACGCTACGTGCATGAAGGCCTGGTAAATCCACGAGTGATATTCGTACCGCACGACAAGCCGACGGAAGTTGCCGATCCACGAAATCGTTCGTTCGACGATCCAGCGGCGGCGGTATCTTCGCAACTTTCGGCCATCCTGCCGACGCTTTCGTTTTCGGTTCTTTCGGTGCGGGCACACGAGTTCCCAGTTCTGCTCGGCCAGGTCGTCTCGAAGCTTGTCGCTGTCGTACGCTTTGTCGGCGACCACGGGCGTCGGCTTCTCGGGGAATTTCGCTTTTTGCAGGGTCTCTTCGGCCAGCTTTACTTCCGCTTTGGACGCCGAGTGGATGGAACATGCCAGAGGTACTCCTTGGCCATCTGCCACCACCATCCACTTTGTACCTTTTCCACGTTTGGTTTTACCCACGTCGTGGCCCCTTTTTTTGCCGGAGCAAAGCTACCGTCCATGAAAATTTCGTCCCAGTTGATGCGGCCTTGCTCATCGAGTTCATCGATGAACGCATGCCACATATCGACAAAGACGCCTGCTTCCTCCCACTCAGCCAATCGCCGCCAGCAAGTGCTCGGCGAAGGATACCTGTCCGGCAGATCCTTCCAACGAGCCCCGCTGCGAAGCACCCATAAAATACCTTCAAAACAGGCCCGATCGTCGGCCCGAGGCCTTCCGCCATGGCGGGTCGCCGGGATCTCAGGAATGAACGGTTTCGCCATTTCCCACTGCTCGTCGGTGAGCAGTACCTCACGTTTACCTGCCATTGATGGACTCCTTTCAATGGTCGGTATAACGCAAGTCGTTGCCTGGCGCAAGCTTATAACGTCAGGGTTTTGAAACAGCCTCTAGAGAACGATCTTGAAGATTTCTAACTTTGACGTCGCTTGCAACATGCGACTTCGATACGGCCCGCAGCCGATTTGACGACCGTGCGTCGCCCGACGGGCGACGCACGCGGAAACGTAAACGCCGACAGGCCGCTACTCTTGCTTGGCCAACAGCGTTTCCAGATATTTCGCCACCAAGGTCGCGTCATCTTTCGCCAGGAAGTGGTCGATTTGCTTTTGCGGCACTTTCAATTTTTCGAGGTGCCCGACGATCCGTTTCCAAACGGTCGCGCGTTTTTTTCCTTCGGCCAGATAAAGCTCGGTGATATTTTCTTGCAACTTTTGAATCGCGATCGAATCTCGGTTCTCGTAATAGTTGCGGATGATGTTTTGTTGGTGTTTCGAGAAATTTTGAGACATGATCGGTCTCTCCCGGGAAACGATTCAGTGGACGAACGAACCAGCAATCGTGGCAAAGCGCATCGTCGCTGTAAAGGGTAACTAGCACGCGTTATGCTAGCGGATCAGGCTCGGCAATAGGGTCTGGCTGGACGACCGCCGACAAGTCGCGTCGCCAACGATAGCCGTCGCCGCGCAGCGACAGCAAAAGGCCGGTCCACAAGGTAAATAGCGAAAACGTGACGACTAATAACAGTCGCCCGATCGGCACATGAAACAGCCAAACCGCCATGCTGACCGCATAGCAAAACGCCAAACCCGCGGCTAACAACATGCCCGGCATAACGCCCCGTCTCGTCTCTCGCAGCGCGACCATGGCGATCGGCTGCATCATCGCAATCGCCAAGATGCCAAAGGGCAAGCTCAACGGAAAATAGACGGCGCCTTGCTGCAACAGCCAAATCGCCGGCACGCAGGCGACTAAATATGCGTAGTCGATCGTCGACATCGGCGCGTTGCGGCCGTTCGGCCCCAGATCCGTTTCTTCCGCCGCAGCAAGCGAGATGCGTTCGATTCGCCAATGCCGACGATAAAACCAATAGGCGAGCAACGTCGACAAGACCGCAATCGTCAAAGCGAAATAGGCGAGACCGATCTCGTATAAATTTTGCCTGGGAACAAGGTGAAGCAAGTAATTTAAACCGAAAATGACGGCGGCGATGATTCCATGCGCCGCAAATAACAGCAGTCCGGCCGCGCCGCAGCGCCAGGGCGCTAAAACGAGCAGTGCGGGAACGAGCGTTAACGTGCCGTAAAACGAGACCAGACAGAGCCCCAAGACTAACTGAAGCGAATACAGGGAAGGAGCGGAGAGTAACATGAATACGATCAAACCGAGCAATACGATCGAATATCCAACGACGAACGCGATCGCTCGGCGGGGCGCCCGATCGCCGCCGATCGGCGGCGGCTTCGCTACGTCGCTAGGGTTCATGCGGTTCTCCTGATCGATTCGACACGTTCAATATACGCAACCGCGCGATAAATCTCTCGTTTTGGTCGCGCCGACGCCCAAATTTTGTGATACAAACAAAACGTTCCGCTGATGGAGGGCCAAGATGCAAGACGAACCGCAATTCGCCCTACTGCGCGATCCCTCCGCTCCTTTCTCGGTCGGCGAGGCCGCAACGATACTCGCGCGCTATGCGGGCGCCGTTCCGGCTGAATTTTTGCAAACGCTCCATCGTCGACCAGGCGTGTTGTTGCGCAAACTTTCGGAGAAATCGGCGTTAGAAGCGGCCGCCGCACTGCGACGCTCCAACATTTTCGTGCGGGTCTTCGCCGAAAAAGAGTTGGTCGACGTCCCGGCCCCGCCGCGTTATCCGCTGAAAGGAGCGGTCATCGAACCGGACGCTTTTGTGGTCGACGTCCCGAAGTGGACCGGACGTATCCCGTGGGATAAGTTTTTCCTGCTTGACGTCGTGCCAGAGTTCGTCCGCCAATCTGGGACGCTGCAACTTGATCCGCATGACTCGGAACTTTACGCCGAATCCAATTCGACCGCCGCGTCGATCACGTCGAAACCGCGAACTTCGATCACCGTCTATCTCGAGATCTTGTGTCGCGATCCGTTGCTGCGAATGCGGATTGATCGAAACGCGTTCGCTTATCGCAAAGCAGGCATCACAATCGTGCCGAGCCGCGAGGCCAATTTTCGCACGCTTGTCTCGATGATTCAAAACCGCAGCGTCAGCGCCGTGATTGGACCTGGCTTTATGCAATTCAGCAAAGGTTGGAATTCGACCAGAGAATCGAACTACGACCGCACCCGCTTCGAGAATCTAGCGACTTGGTTACTGACGATCGAGCAAGTCGCCGGTTGACTGATTCGCGGCCGACGCCCTCGCTCGTCAACGGTTCGATCGCAAGATCGATCGGCCCCAGTCCTCGAATGTTCAGTCGCTGCTAGCAGGTCGGTTGTTTGCGGTTATTGGCGCGACGCTAGTGCGCAAGCCGCTGCAACTCTCGAAGCTTACAAAGGTCGACGCCAAAAGAAGATCGCCGCCGTTTCGCTGAATTGGCCGCCTTGCTGGGTTGCGTTTGTTTGGCGCTCGCCTCGGTAAGCGAAACGCTGGGCTTGCTACGGTTGCGTGCGGGAATTGTCGGTCTTAGTCGACTGCCGAGCGATAAGCCGGCGGCGGAGAGTTTTTCGAGCGTCTTGCGCTAGAACGCGGTCTCTCAAACATCCGATCGTGCGTCGCCAATTGTTGGATGCGAGCGATTGACGTCCGCCCCGCAAACTGCCAACGCTCCGCGTCATTCGACCGGTTTGAAAAGGAAACCGTCGCATCGCTGCGCGCATAGGGCGTGGTGAGCGGAAGAAAAACAACCTTTGCGGACTCCCCGCAACCCCCACCAATGCACGGTTCTCCGCAAATCCCTACTTTTGCTTGGTAGCGTTGAACAAAACATTCTAGGTTTGCATAACCGACGCACGATACATCGTGTATTGTTGCGGACGATCCGAAATGACTTTTTGACACGCAGCGATCCCTTGCCTACACGCGTATTACTTGTCGAAGATAATCCGCTTGATCAACTTCTCGTATCGACGGTCCTCCGCAAAAGCGGTTATGAGATCGAAACGGTAGGAGACGGACAGGCGGCGCTTGATCGAGCGGTCGCCGAGAGTTCGTTCGACGTTTTCCTAGTCGATTACGAGCTTCCGTCGCTCAACGGCATTCAAGTCACCGCAGGATTACGAAATCTCGGTTTCCGGCAGCCAATTTTGGCCTTTAGCGCCGGGTCAGAAGCCGACCTTATCGAACGCTGGCGCGACGCCGGCTGCTGCGATTTTTTAGCGAAGCCTTACTTACCCAAACAACTCCGCGAGTTTGTCGATCATTATTTGAGTCGACGCCGAACGAGCCGGGCGATGGTTTTCGCCTAAAGCAATTCCCGTGATCGCCACAGGGGCAGACTGGGCGATTTCAGTGACGCAGGCGGCATTTTGCCGTCTGCGTTTTTTTGTTGATGATCGGCGAGCCGGGGGCTTGCACAGCCTCGGCCTCTTAGCCGTCGCCCTCTTTAAGCCCAAGCCGCGAGAGCCAATTGCCGCGCGTCGGCTTATCGTCCGGTTTTCCTCCGCTGGGCGGGCTCAGCTTGCTTAGCTTCTCGCGTTCGTTTTCTAGACGCTGCAATTTCTCCTCGAGCTCAGCCCGTTCGCGAGCGATTTTGGCGCGTTCGACCGAGATGTCGACCTCGGCCTTGCGCAGTTTGTCTTTCCACTGCGCTTGCAGATTTTTCAGGTTTTCTCGTTCCTGCTTTACCAGTTCGTCTTGATCCAGCATCTCGGCGATCGCATTGGCGCCGGTCGCCAAAGCGTTGCCCGACGAGGCGCCTTGTTGCGACTCGTCAAGCTGTTTGCGCAACTCGCTTAATTCTTCTTCTTTGGCTTGAATCGCGCGATCGGTACTAGCGATCGCTTCTTCGATCTTCATCCGTTCGCGAATTTCGTCTTCGTCGGCGTCCTCGTAGTCAGCTTCTAGTTGAGCTAGCATGCGGCGTTTGGTCGCTTCCCAGTCCATTCCGTCGTCGTTGGCCGCTTGTCCGGTTGCGGAAGGTGCGTTTTTCAGCTGTTTTTCCAACTCGGCGTTCGCCGCTTTCGCCTCTTTCAGATCGTCGAGCGACATCTGCAAGCGGCGCTGCAACGTCTCGTACTCTTCCGAGTCGACCAGACCGGCGCCGCCTTCTTGCACTTGCTGCTGCAAGTCGCTGATTTTTTCGAGCAAATCGTCGCGTTCGCGTCGCAGTTCGGCCGCTTGCGAATCGTCCGCCTCGCTTGACCCCGCTTCGGCGGCCAGGCGGCGGTTCTCTTCGGTCAGCGTCTGAATCTTTTCCTGCTCCGCTTCTAGCTGGCGGCGCAAAGACCCGACTTGTTCGCGAATCTGCTCCGAGTCGCCGCGCGCTTGAAACAGCGCGACTTGCGACGCATCGAGCTGGCTTTTCATCTCGCCGCGAATCTCGTCAAGCTGGCGATGGAGATCTTCGTTTTCGATGCGCAGCTTATCCGATTCGTCATTCAGACCGGATCGTTCGTTTTCGCGCGTCGCCAACTGTTGACGCAACTCTTCGCGTTCGGCTTCGACGCCCTCAAGCTTGGCCCGCAGTTCTTCTTGCCCGGCGGCGACCTCTTGAGCGACTTTCAGCTCGTCTTGCAGCGCGGCGTATTGCTGGTCTTTCGCTGCGACGGCTTCTTCCGCCTGTTGCCGAATCGCGTCTCGTTCAGCGCGAATCTGTTCGATTTCAGCGGTGCGATCTTCCAGTCCGTTCCGCTCGGCTTCTAATTGCTCACGAATCGACTGGGCGTCAGCTTCGGCTTGAGCAGCCCGATTTCGCAACGTTTCGTTTTGCTGACGAAGATCGTCGCTTTGCGCGGCGGCGGCCTTCAGCTCTTGTTGCAGCGCGTCATATTCGGCTTGCAGCTGATCGCGTCGCCCGGCGATCTTGGCTTGATTCTTTTCGGTCTGCGCTAGATCTTCGCGGACTTGTTTCAGTTCTGAACGAAGCGATTCGCAATCGGCCGTTAAGCGTTCGCGCTGCGCGACGTGGGCCTCTCGATCGCCGCGCAGACCATCCGCTTCTTGGTTTAAGCGAACAACTTCATTTTCCGATTGCTGCAAACGGGTTTGCAAGCCTTCGGCGCGACTCTCGGCTTCGTTTTTGATCCGAACGTTTTCTTGTTCGGCTTGATGCAGTTTGGCTTGCAAATCATCGGCGCGGCCGCCGGCTTCGGCTAACGATTTTTGCAACTCGCCGGCGTCGCCGCATTGTTCCGCAAATTGCCGCTGACGTTCTTCCAGCGCCTGCTCGCGCTCGGCCAATTGCGCGGCTAGGGCGATCAACTCTTCTTCGCGAGCCTGGTGCGTTTGATCGCGCTGTTGACGCTCGGTTTCCCACTCGGCTTGTTGCTTGCGAAAAGCCTCGACCGCGGCGCTGAGCTGGGCCGATTCGCCAGCCAGTTTTTCGGACGTGCCCGAAATCTCGTCTTGGCGTCCGGCGAGCGATTGCTCTTGGTTCTGAAGTCCTTGGGCGACGGTCCTGAGCTGTTGCAGAATTTGATGCTCGATCTGCTCAAGCGACTGACGGCGCTCGGTCAAAACGGTCCGCGCGCGATCGCGCTGACGACCGATGGCGATCGCCAGGTCATCCAAGGGAGAACTCGTTACTTGGGGGTTTACGTCTTCCATGATTTCACAACAGGATTTAGGTAACTCGTCGCTTTGGCCCAGAAAGCGACGCCTCGCGAGTCTCTCTGCTTAAATACGTCTACGCTTCTATAGATTAGGTCGTCATTCGCGAAAGCGCCGTTTTGATCATGATGATTTCCGGCAACAACGGCGAACCGCAAGCGCAGCAAAACGGCGTCGCACATCGCCGACGCCGTTAATATCGCTACAACCGGCCGATCAGCTACGCGGCCGGCGATTCGGGCAGGTTCCGGACGCCGATCGCCAGCATCACCCAATACCAGCCGCTGAAGATCAGTTCGATTCCGAGAAACATGCCGACGATGAAAAACGAATTGTCGGGCCACCCTTTATTGATCATCAAACCGAGCAAGACGCTAATCGCACCGGAGAGAAGCTGCCAGCCCCAAGCCGGAAAACGAATCGTCATGGCGGCGACCACGCGAAACAGCCCGCCGACGATCAAAAACGCCGCGATCAGCAACGTGATCGCCTGCAACGCTTCAATCGGGGCGTCGATCATCAGCATGCCGACCACCGCGTAGAAGATGCCCATGAGCAAATGTAAGACCATGCCGCTCCAACGACCGGCCCAAAACGCACTGGCGATTTGCGCCGCACCGCCCAAGACCATCAATAGCCCGAAGAAGACGACGACCGCCAAAGAAGCGATAAACGACGCGCCCAAGGCGATCACGCCCAGCGCGACCAGTCCGATGCCGAGAAACAAAAACCAGCACCACTCGTTTCGTAAGTCGTGAAGTTCGTGCCGGGTCGCCGGCGTTACGTTGTTTTCGTTGGTCATCGCTCGAAAGCTCCAAGTGTCCAAAAAATGGGGAAGTTGCTCGTTCGTTTTAGAGTACCGCTACTACGACTCTAGGCGCTGATTTGGCGCTAGGCGGAAAATGCGTTTCGCTACGCGCAAAAAAAATCCCCAGCCGAGGCTGGGGATTATGGGGATTATAGCAATTACGCGAGTCGCCCTAGCCGGCGATCGTCGCTTTCGCTTCTTTGACGACGTTTTCGACCGTGATTCCGAAGTAGGGGAACAACTCGCCCGCCGGAGCGCTGGCGCCGTACCCTTTCATGCCGACAAAGCGACCGCGGAAACCGAGATAACGATCCCACGATTGACGAACGCCTGCTTCGACCGCGACGCGGGCCGCGACATCGCTCGGCAAGACGCTTTCTTTGTAGGCTTCGTCTTGCTCTTCAAA
>JBITAD010000528.1:0-7780 GCA_044439945.1 Blastopirellula sp. JB062 | reverse complement strand
TAGTCGGTCAAACCCAAGCTGTTCAGCACGTATTGGGTCATCTCGATGCACTTGCGGAACTCTTCTTCGACCTGCTCTTCCATGCAGAAGATATGGGCGTCGTCTTGGCAAAAGCCGCGCACCCGAGTCATGCCGTTCAACTCGCCCGACTGCTCATAGCGATAGACGGTGCCGAACTCCGACAAGCGAATCGGCAGCTCGCGATAGCTGCGGGGCCGATTTTTATAAATCATGATGTGATGCGGACAGTTCATCGGCTTCAGCAGATATTCTTCGTCCTCATCCACATGAATCGGCGGAAACTGACTCTCTTTGTAGTAAGGATAATGGCCGGAAGTCTTGTACAGATCGACCTTGCCGATGTTCGGCGTATAAACCGATTCGTACTCGTGCTTGCGCAGCTGTTCCGAAACGAAGTCGGTCAACTGCTGACGCACGACGGCGCCTTTGGGCAGCCACAAGATCAAGCCTTGCCCGACGATCGGATTGATGGCGAACAAATCGAGCTGCTTGCCTAACGTGCGATGATCGCGGCGTTTCGCTTCTTCCAACTTTTCGAGATGGGCGGCGAGATCTTCTTTGTTGAAAAAAGCGGTCGCATAGACCCGCTGCAATTGCTTGTTGTCCGAGCTCCCTTTCCAATACGCCCCGGCGACCGAAAGCAGCTTATACGCGCCGATCGATTTCGGGTTGGGGACGTGCGGCCCGCGACAAAGATCGATAAATTCTCCCTGACGATAGAACGACAAGGTTTCGTGATCGGCCAGACCGGTTTCGATATGCTCAATTTTGTAGCGCTGGTCGATATCTTTGACCACGGCCAACGCCGCGTCGCGCGGTTCTTCGATTCGCTGAAAAGGCTCGTTCTCTTTGATGATCTTTTTCATCTCGGCTTCGATCGCCGGAAAATCTTCGGCGGTCAGCTTATGCTCGAGATCAAAGTCGTAATAGAAACCTCCCTCAATCGTCGGCCCAAACGCCAATTGCACCCCGTCAAACAAACGCATCACGGCTCGGGCCATGATATGGGCGCAGCTATGCCGCATGACGGCCAGCGCTTCATGATCTTTTTTGGTGAGCAGACGCAGATTGACCGAGCCTTCGGTCGGCAGTTTCGTATCAAAACCGATCGTTTGACCGTCAATTTCCGCCGCCAGCGTCGCCCGGGCCAGACCGGCGCCGATATCGGCGGCGACATCCATTGGGGTGGTTTCAATGTCGTAAGATTTTACGTTGCCGTCAGGGAGATGAACCTCAAGCATGGACTTATCATTCTTGAAAAACTCGCGTTTTGCGTAATCGGTCGGCGTCGACACAAAGGACGTCTGAAAGCCGATAACGCCGCAGAGTCGCAGTATAAAGGGCCGACGCCTAACCTCCTAGAGCGAGTCGCCCCCCGACGTCGCCCCCAAAAATCTGGCGATCGCTAGCGTCGCCCGCCGTCCGAACTGGCAAAATGGTCGCTCTACGAGAGATCGGGGTTCGCGCCGTGCGGGCGATTTCCGCTCGAATCTTCCAACAGCGGCAGCAGTTCGCGCAGCCGACGATGGTCAGAGAAGATGGCCTCGCCCTGCTCGGGGTTAGGCGCCGCGCATTGCGTTTTCGCCGTTTTCTCCAACGTGCACGCAATTTCGTACAACGGTTTAAAACCGCAACCGCCGCTCGAACCCCGCAGGCGATGCGCCAACATTTCGACCTGCGCCCAGTCGGCGTTTTCGGCGGCCGTTAAAATCTCGGAAAGCGAGTCGGGCAAGGTCATCACAAATTGGTCGATCACCGGCGCAAGCATCGCCAACGACGGCAGCACGTCGGACGACAGCGAAGCCGGCGAACTCGAACTTGAAGTCGAAGTCGCCGACGAGTCGATCTCCGGCGAAATCTCGGTTTCCGCCGCGCTTCTCGGCAGGTTGCGCTTGATCGCCGCCAACATTTGCTCCAGCGTGACCGGCTTGCTCAAGTAGTCGCTGCAGCCTGCGTCCAAACATTCGCGCCGGTCCGATGCCATCGCATGCGCCGTCATGGCGATAATCGGCGTCTCGCATCCGGTGGCGCGCAATCTTTCGCTGGCGGCATATCCGTCGAGCACCGGCATTTGCATATCCATCAGAATCAGGTCGAAGCGGCTCGCCTCGAAGCGGTCGAGCGCCTCTTGCCCGTTTTCGACAAACGTCAATTGCATGCCGTAAGAAGAAAGCATGCCGTCGACCAGCATGCGATTGACCGGCCCATCTTCGGCCACCAACAGCCGCAAACCCCGAAAACTCGCGGTCGCGTGCGGATCGCTCGCCGCTCCGTCGACGCTCGGACGAATGTCGCTTCCTTCGGCCGATACGATCGCCGCCTTGCGGTGCGGGGGGGCTTTCAGCGTTACGTCAAACGTCGTGCCGATTCCCAATTCGCTTTCGACCGTAACGTCTCCGCCCAGCAACCGCGCAATCCGCCGGCAGATCGCCAGACCCAGCCCCGTTCCGCCGAAACGTCGGGTGGTGGTCGCGTCGGCTTGGGTAAACGGATCGAAGATGATATCGAGTTTGTCCGCCGGAATTCCGATGCCGGTATCGCGAATCGAAAAGTTGAGCTGTCGCTCGCTCGCTTGCCAACTGGCCGCGATCGAGACCGCACCGACCTCCGTAAATTTAATCGCGTTGCCGATCAAGTTGGTTAACAACTGCCGCACGCGCACCGGATCGCTGATGACCTGTTGCGGAACCGTGCCGTGCCAATCGTATTCCAGCCGCAAAGCCTTTTCGTCCGCTTTCACTCGCAAGATCGAGACGACTTCGGCAAGCAATTGCTGCGGATCGCAAGGAACTGATTCCGTTTCGAGCTTGCCCGCTTCAATCTTCGATAAGTCGAGCAAGTCGTTGATCAACTCTAACAAGCTGCGCCCGCTCGCCCGGATCACTTGCAGGTACTCGTCCCGTTTGGCCGGGTCGTCGGCGGCGCCTCGAAGCAATAAATCGGTAAACCCTAGCAAGCCGTTGAGCGGCGTGCGAATTTCGTGGCTCATGTTGGCTAAGAACTCGCTTTTTGCGGCGTTGGCGGCTTCGGCCGATTCTTTGGCGCAGCGCAATTCCTCTTCATACCGTTTGCGGTCGGTCACGTCGGTTTGCGTCGCAATAAACTGAATCAACCGCTCCCGTTCGTCAAAAACGGGCTCAATTTCTAACGTAATCCAGTATTTTCGCCCCTGTTTCGAATAATTGACGATCTCGACGCTCACCCGGTCGCAAGCTTGCAAACGCTCGCGAATATAGGCCGAGGTCGCCGGGTCGGTTTCGGGGCCTTTCAAGATATCGCCCGGTCTGCGGCCGAAAACTTCGGGCAGCGTATAGCCGGTCAGTTCGGTGAATGCGTCGTTCACCCACTCGACCCGTCCCAACGCGTCGGCGATGATGACCGATTGTCGCGCTTTGGCCGCGACCAGCGAAAGCTTTTGAATCTCGCGATGCGATTTTTCGAGCGCTTTTCGCGATTTGCGCTCTTCGCGAATGTCTTCGACCACGCAAATGAAATAGGCTTCGTCGCGAATGACCGAAACGGTCAAGCGGACCCATACCGGATCGCCGCCGCGGGTGACATAGCGTTTTTCAAACGCCGTTTCGTCAAAATCGCCGTTCAAAAAACCTTGCAGTTTCCGGTCGTCTAATTCTTTGTCGTCGGGGTGCGTCACCTCGGCGAACGTCAGCCGCTGCAGTTCTTGCTCGGCGTAGTCGAGCATGTCGCAGATTTTTTTGTTCGCCCGCAACCAGGTTCCGTCAAAGCCGATATGGGCGACCCCGACGGCGGCATGTTCAAAGGTCGAGCGAAACCGCTTCTCATTTTGTTCCGAGATTCGCTTGGCGATGGCCAGCCGTTCCAGCCCCAGTTCGTTCTCGGTCGTTTTGACGGCTAACGCATGCGTTTCAGCCAATCCTTGACGAATCGACAAGATCAGAAACACGTCTTCAAAGATCACCCAGCCTGCATGTTCCAGCCAGCGCCACCACTCGGCCGAAGCGACGCCGAAAATGCTTTCGGGCCAAAACAGACCGCGGGCGAAATGGTCGGCCGCCACAATCAGCGTCGCCGGAATCAACAGGCGAACGTCGCGATAGGCGGATAAAAAAGCGAGCGAGCCGAAGACGTAAAAATGCGTTTCGAGCCGACCGCCCGAAAGATGAATCAACAGCGACACGAACAGCATCTGGCTGCAAGCGACCACCATCCGCGTGCTGAACTTGCCCGGTCGATAAATCGCCAGGGCGCACGGAAACAAGCAGCACAAGCCGCCGCCGACGATCGCAAACCAAACGTGCGGATGAACGTAGCTGGCGGAACCCGACCACGAGTAGGGCGACAAATAGATCGCCGTAAAGATGCCGACGATCCATTGCAGCGGCATCAAGATCGAAAATAAATAATCGGTATGGCGATGTATCTTCGACGTTTGATCTTCAAACCGACGACGTACCGCCGCTTGAAACGCCGAGCCATGGTGCGAATTTTGTAACGCGTCGAGCGACATCGGGCAGCCTACGAAGAGGGAAGGAGAGTACGATCTCGCCAGTTCCAAACCGGCGCGGCGACTGCGGGGGAGTCGCTCTCAGGCAAACAAAGCCGACAACCGAACGTCGGCGAGCGACGCGGCGAAATGGCGTTTTCGCGCAGCGCGGCGAGCAACGCGTCTTTGCCCCCGTTGTCTCCTTGATGTCCGCGCGATCCGGTCACCCCGCCCGAAAATACGAGCTTTCCGCTGGGGGCGAAAACTTGCACGTGACCGCTGGTCACGGCGCCGAACTTCTCCGCCTCGTAGCCGCCGGGATCGATCCATAACGGGGAGCCCGGCCAGCGGCTGAGCCGTTCGATTTGCTCCGTTTCGACCCACTCGCGATCAAATTCCGCTGGCACGGTCGCCACCGCCAGGACCAACGGCCGAGACGCGGCGGGCAGCGTCTCTAGCGACTCTTCCAACTCGCTGATCGAAGCGAGCGTACAGGGGCAACGCGGATGAACGAAAAACAGCGCCGTCGGTCGCGCGTCGGCGCGCGGCAGCGTCGAGTCGCTCGGCCAACTTACCAGAGTCTTCGCAGGCGGCTCGACCTGAAAGGAATAGGCGGTCATGCTCCACCAGAACAAGCAGAACGCGGCGCCCCAACAGGCGATCGATAACGAAAGTCGCCAGCGAAACGGAGAAGATGGGGGAGGCGACGACGCGCTCATTGCTTCTCGTCTTTCAGCAATTCGGCGATCCACAGTACCTCGGGCAACGCGTCGAGAAACGCGTCGACCATCGCGGGATCGAACTGTCGGCCTCGCTCTTCTCGAATCATTTCGATGCAGCGCTGCGGCGGAATCGCCTCTTTGTAGGGGCGCTTGCTCGACAGGGCGTCGAACACGTCGGCCACGGCGACCACGCGCGCTTCGATCGGAATCTCTTCGCCGGCTAAACCTTCGGGATATCCCTGGCCGTCCCAGCGCTCGTGATGACTTTGCGAGATCCGCGAGGCGATCCGCAGCAAATCGGCGTTGGCTTGACCCGATTCGCCGGCGGTCAGCTCGGCGATGACTTCTCCCCACTCTTTTTCCGGCTCGACGATCGATCTGCCCCATTCGGTATGTCGTTGCATCAACGCACGCTCTTCAGGGGTCAGACGATCCGGCTTATGCAAGATCGAATCAGGCACCGCGACTTTGCCGATGTCGTGCAGCGGCGCCGCCATTTGAATCATGTTGACCAGGTCGGCCGGCAAACCGGCGTTGCGAGCGATCAAACCGGCGTAGCGAGCGACGCGCAGATTGTGATTGCCGGTCAATTCGTCCCGAAATTCGGCCGCCCGAGCCAAGCAGGCGATGATCAGCCCTTGCGAGCGTTCCAGTTCGAGCGTGCGCTGCTGCACCATGTATTCGAGCTGTTGATTTTGATTGCGCAGCCAATGTTTCAAATGCTCGGCGCTCAGCACGTTGCGAATTCGGGGGATCAATTCCTCGGCCGAAATCGGCTTTTGCAAAAAGTCGGTCGCCCCCAACTCCAACGCTTCGCGACGATGCGCGGCGTCGGACGACGCGGTCAGCAAAATGACCGGAGACAACAAATAGTTGTCGTCGTCGGTGATGCCGCGCAAGAAAGAGAGACCGTCGATTTGCGGCATCATCAGGTCGAGCAAAATAAGATCAGGCGGATCTTGGCGAACCGCCGCCAGCGCCGTTTGCGGATTCGAGTAAAACTCGAGCGATTCAAAACCTTCGTTCCGCAAATAGGCTTCGGCCAGCGCAAGATTGATCGGCTCGTCATCGATGGCCGCCACCCGCTTTCGGCGCAGGTCGGCCTCGTCGAACTGCCATTGAAGCTTCGATTCGGAACGAGCGGCCTGACGGGCCGCTACCTCGGATTGGCGGTGCATGTGCGGAGGCAACCCGACGGTTGCGCCGTTGAGCGCCGTAAATGTGGATTCCATGATGCGTTCGTCTTTAAGGCGGTGAGAATCGACATCGCATGTCTACAGATCTCCTCGCTGTTAAGCGATCGAAACGAAGCCGAATTTCCCAGCCGACAGGAACCGGCCGCGTACTTACTTTCCCGCGTATCTACTCAGAAGTTAGGACGTATTTCGGCGAAAATAGATTTCTCGCGGCGATACGCAACCTTCGGCCGAAAACGTGGTAACGATCGTAGGCGTCGTAACGAATAAGCAGGTTCGTTCGCACTTGGACGCGGCAAAGAAAAATCGTGCCGCCGTAGGGAGACTACGGCGGCACGATTTCGGCAGAAAAGCGATCGGCGGGTGAGCGGGCGGGAGGAAGGAGTCGCGAAAAGTCGATAAGCCTTGCGGAGGGGCGGCCGCCGTGCGCCGCTCAGGATCAAGCGACTCGGCCAGCGACCGAATCTAGTGATAGCAATCGCCGCGCCAAACGTCTTCCGCGCGCTGAAACGCCCAGTTCTTGCGAAATCGTACCCTCTTCGCGAAAGAAATATCAAATCCTCGCCGCGCTTGCCCAATTGCTAAGCAAACCGCCGATCGATTCGCGTGCGAACGCGGTCGCCAAGACGAAGAATTGAAAAAAAGAGCTTCTTTTCGGTCGCGCGTTTTTCGCGCCGCACAAACGGTCAGCAAGAGAAAGACCGACAAAAAAAGGCCGCCTTCTTGGGGAGAAGGCGGCCTGCACTTTGAGAGAACGAGCGTATCGAAATCGCTACCGCTTCGAGGTCAGCTCGAAGTTTTGCTGATCGAGATCTGAATCGATTTCTAGTTCGAGCGTCGATTTCGAGTTGTAGCGGGCCGGTATCGCTTCGACGAAGGTGGTCGTATCTCCTTCGACGTTCGCTCTGCCGCCCGGTAGCGGAACTTCTTTCAGCGCCGTAATCTCGACTCGTTTCGGCCCGGGCAACGTTTCGAGTTCGTACGCGCCGTCAACGATCGAAGCTTCGACGCTGCCGACTTGACGGGTCGGATCGCGCAACAAAATTTTTCCCTCGGCGATCGGTTGCCCGTCGAGCGTCACCTGGCCTTGCACCGCATGTTTGGTCGGACCGGCAGGTCCGCAACCGACGGCGATCGGCAAGGTCAAGCAAGCGACGAGAGCGAATAAGCGCAACATAAGCGGGTACCCTTTCTTTTTTCGGTGATCGCATCGACGTCGGCCGTCGATGCGTGTCGTGTACGTTGGCGATTAGTACTCGCCGAGCACTTCCGAACCTTTGGTGGTGCTCAACCCTTGCCAGGTCGCCAGGTTAATCGTTTCGCCCACAAAGCGAGTCGAACCGTCGGCCAGGCAAACCATGACCCCGCCGGGGTGATAG
>JBITAD010000527.1:0-7851 GCA_044439945.1 Blastopirellula sp. JB062 | reverse complement strand
TGCCGAAGCTGACGTTGTTAAAGTTGCCGGAAACGGCGGGAGTGATGCCGATGCCGTCCAAAATGTTTTTGCACGATGCGCATGCCGAGCCGCCGCAACCGCGCACCCACATCCGATAGACGGTGCCGGCGTCGTTCCAAGAGAGTTCTCCCAGTGCGAACGTATTGGAGGTTCCGTCGGTGATGTCTCGGAATTTCGTTTTACTCAGATCGTAAAAAACGCCTTGTCGGGCAAAGCCGCCGTTGGTAGCGACCGATTCTTCGCTTTCGTAAGCTTCGTTCGTCTCGGCGTTGACCCCTTTCGGCCCCATCACGCCGTAATAGTGCATCGTGTGAAGTCTGGGGTTGTCATAGGTGAGCACGCCGCTCGAGACCGTCTCGTCGTAGACGCGAGTCGAACTGGGGCAGAGAAACGCGTCGACCCGGATCGCGGCATGGTCTTTTTCCGTCAAATAAGAATGCCCTGTAAAGTCGATCGCGTCTTGCACCGCCGTCTGTTCGATAAACGGCAGCAGAAAAGAGTGGAGCGAAAGTTCGTTGTCTCTGCCGGTCCAATTGACGCTGCTATTGCCGCCGGGAGGAAATTGCAAATGAACGTCGTGATAGTTATGAATCGCCAGCCCCAGCTGTTTCATGTTATTCGTACAAGACATGCGTCGAGCCGCTTCGCGCGCTTGCTGGACGGCCGGCAGCAGCAAGGCGATCAAAACGCCGATAATGGCGATCACGACCAACAGTTCTACAAGCGTAAAACCTCTCGAGTCGCTTCGGGAAGGATGAGATTGCATGATTGTTTCTCCTGACGAGGGATGAAGTTCGCGAGATCGCTTGTCTCAAAAGAAGCGGCTTTCTCGCTTGAAAATAGATAAGAAATATTTACTGGGGCGTCTTCTTGGGTTGCGTGATTTCGTCGGTCGCCGGCAAACGACCGACGGGGCGATACTTAACGTTTGGCCGACTGGGGGACTTCGATGTCGATCGTTACGTCTTCTTCTTTGACTTCCAATTTCGTTTCCCACGGAGCGAATAACGGTTTGCCCTCGGCCGATTCGATGCCGGCGTCGTCTGAGTACGGCTTGCCGTCTGATCCGATCACTTTGACCACTTGCGGACCGGCCAGCGCACCTTTGCCTCCGTCGCCGCCGGTATCAAATTGGCCGTTTTCGATACGAGCGACTCCTTGCGAACCGCGATTGCCGAGCGAAGCGTCAGGGCTGAACGTAACGAGCCCGGCCGGAATCGGATTTCCCTGGAAGGTGATCTTGCCCGATACCCGAAATCGCGGCTCGCCCTCGGGCTGAGAACCGCAACCGCCGATCAACAAACAGAAGATTCCCAAGATCGCACCTTGCGTTGCAGCGCGCAGAGCGAACGATAAGCGTGTCATGGCTAGTCTCCTAAATCCGTTTCGATCGCCGCGCGAATGACTCGATCGGCGGACCGTAGAATATGCAGCCGAGCTTGCGACTCGGCTTCGTCGGGTTGATGAGCTTCGATAAATTGGACCAGCGCGCGGTGATCGGCCAGGGCAAGTTTCTGGTGCGATTTCAGATCTTGTTCCGACAGTTCGCGGCGACTTCGTTTCCGCGAGAGAACGTAAAAGACGTAAAAGCATTCATGCAACAAACTTTTAATCGCGCGGTCATAGCGGTCGTTGCGGCACGACTCGGCGAGGGCTTCATGAAATCGTCGGTCCAACGATCCCCAACGCCCCGATTCGTCTTCGTCGAGCGTCGTTTCCATTTCATCGCAGATGATCGAGAGTCGCAGCACGTCGGCCATGCTCGCTGCAGACGCGGCCGCTCGAGCGATGCCTCCTTCGATCGTCGCGCGATAGTCGTAAAGCTGCCGGATTTCGTCGGCCGAGTACCGTCGGATGCGAACTCCTTCGCCTTTGCGGCCCCCTTCCAAAGTGCCTTGGGCGACGAGTTTGGTCAGCGTTTCGCGGACTGGAACCCGGCTGACTCCCAGTCGGGTCGCCAGGTTGCGTTCGATCAAATTGCTGCCGGTCTCAAATTCTCCCGAGAAAATTAGATCCGATAGCTTGTCGTATACCTCGTTATCCCACATGGGTTCTTTTTACCTGCGTCTTGGGATCGGCGTAATTTTTAACTCTTAAAAATAGAGAATAATGCGTGGTATACCAAATGTCAACAAGGCATTCCAAAGTCTTCCGGTTCTGGTTATCATGAAATAGTTCGTTACGTTTGGGAGCTAATCGAGAATGACGAAAAATTCGCCTTCGCTTGACTCGCCTGCCGGCTTGCAGCCGCGCGGCTCGGAAGTGGTCGCCGCTTTATTCACCCCCTGCAAAGAACCGGGCCGCATTGATCCGCCTGCGATGAGCCGGCTGGCCGGGGTCGTCGCCTCGCAAGGCTGCGACGGCTTATTCGTGCTCGGTTCGACCGGCGAGATGATCCTGGTCGACGAACCAGATCGTCGTGCGACGGTTGCGGCGGCGGTCGAGGGAGCGGCCGGCTTAGCCGCGGTAATGGTCGGCGTCGGCGGTTTCGGCGTGCGGCAAGCGATTCGTTTCGCTCAATTGGCGGCGCAAGACGGGGCCGACTATGCGATTGCGATGGCGCCTTTTTTCCAGCGACTGAGTCAGACCGAACTGCTCGGATATTTCGTCGAATTGGCCGACCATTCGCCGCTGCCGATCGGCATCTATCATCATTTGCGGATGACCAGTTCGGTCGACGTTGATACGTTCGCCGAATTAGCGGCTCATCCCAATATTTCGCTTTGCAAAGACACGAGTAACGATCTCGAGCGGATGCGGCAGTTAACCGCGGCGACCGGCGAACGCAACTTTCGGATCTTGCAGGGAATCGAAAGGCTTAATCTCGACAGTCTTCACGCCGGCGCTCATGGCTACGTTTCGGCCTTGGCCGGCATCGCCCCGCAGTGGCATCGCGCATTGATCGAAGCTTATAAATCAGGCGACCTCGAAACGGCCCAGTCGATGCAAACGCAGATCGTCGAATTGGCTCAGTTGTTTCAGATTCCTGAGATTCGCATCTCGCTGGCGCATCAAATTCACGCGCTGAAACATGCCGCCAAATTATTGGGCTATCTCGATTCGTCCGCACCCCTGCTTGCTAACTTTCAACCGCCGCAGGGATTTGAACAAGCGATCGAAAACGTCTTGTTGCAGTCTGGCCTGCTCTCATTGGCGAAGTAAGCGGAAATGCGTTGATTCCTATGAACGATTCTTCTCGTACTGAAGTTCTTAAAACGACGCCGATCGAAGTCGACGTGCTTGTCGCCGGCGGCGGCCCGGCCGGCATCGCGGCGGCGATCGCCGCCGCGCGCTGCGGCGCAACGGTCGCGCTTTGCCAAGATCGCCCGATGTTAGGAGGCAATGCGTCGAGCGAAATTCGGATGCATATCGTCGGCGCCGACTGCAGCGGCAAGCGAGGCGCCGAATTGCTGACCGAAGCGCGTGAAGGGGGAATTATCGAGGAGATTCGCCTTGAAGCGTCGGCCCGCAATCCGCAGCGATCGTCGTCGATGTTCGATTTGATTTTGTACGAAAAATGTCGAGCCGAACCGAATCTGCAACTGTTGCTCAATACGAGCGTCGTCGCCGCGAAAACGGAAGACGGCGTCATCCGCCAGGCGATCGCTCAGCGGCAATCGACCGAAGAGCAGTTTGAAATAGCCGCTAAGATCTTTATCGACTGCACCGGAGACGGGCGGTTGGGAGTCGAAGCGGGCGCCTGGTATCGCGAGGGAAGAGAAAGCGGCGACCAGTTTGAAGAATCATTGGCCGTCGCCGCCGCCGACAATCGGCGTCTCGGTTCGACCATTATGTTTCAGGCGCGTCGTCATGATCGCCCGATGCCGTTTACGCCGCCCAGTTGGGCGCGTCGATTTACGGAGCATGAATTGCGACTGCGTCCGCATGCCGAAAGCGAACTCGATCGCGGGCTGGAGTATGGTTATTGGTGGGTCGAATGGGGCGGTTGTCTCGACACGATTCGCGATAACGAACAGATTCGCGATGAGTTGCTTCGCATCGTCATGGGCGTTTGGGATCATGTGAAAAACGGCGGCGATCATGGGGCCGATCATTGGGCGCTCGAATGGTTTGGGTTTGTGCCTGGTAAGCGAGAGAGTCGTCGGTTTGTGGGGCAGGCGACGCTGACTGAAAGCGACGTGATGGAGTCTCGCCCGATGCCTGACTCGATCGCGTTCGGCGGTTGGCCGATCGACGTTCATCCGCCGGAAGGAGTCGATGCGCCGAACGAGCCTCCTTGCACGCAGCATGCCGTGCCGTCGCTTTACGACATTCCGCTACGGTGTTGCGTCAGCCGGAACGTGCGCAATTTGATGTTCGCCGGCCGTAATCTTTCGGCCACGCATATCGCTTTCGCTTCGACTCGCGTCATGGCGACCTGCGCCGCCGTGGGGCAGGGGGTCGGTACGGCGGCGGCGATCGCCTGCCAGCTTGGGGAAGCTCCGAGCGAACTTGCCGACACGCCGGCGGCGATCGGTCAAATTCAACAACGGCTGATTCGCGACGACGCTTTTTTGATCGACGTGCGGAACCAAGACGAACGCGACTTGGCTCGTCTGGCGACGATTACGGCCAGCAGCGAAGCCCAGCCCGGCTCAGCAGGTTGGGTCGCTTCGGGGCAAACGCGCGCCGTGCATGGAGACGACGGCGCGAAGCTGCAGCGCGCCAATCCGGGCGTGCATCGGTGGCAAAGCGATCCGCGCGATGCGTTTCCAGTTTCGCTCGAATTGAGTTGGCCGCAACCGGTACGCGCCGCCAACGTGCGCCTGATTTTCGATTCCGGTTTACACAGGGTACTGACTTTCAGTTTGGCGGACGCCTACACGGAAAAAATGAAGTGGGGGGTCGCTCAGCCTGAGTTGGTCCGCGATTATCGTATTGAAATGCGTCGCGATTCGCAGTGGAGCGTCGTCGCCGAAGTTTGCGACAACTATCAACGACTACGCGATCATTCGCTTGATTCGACTTCGTTTGACGCGTTGCGAATCACGATTGAAAAAACGAATGGTATTGATCACGCGCGCGTTTGCGAGATACGGGTCGAGCAAGCGTAGCCAGGTCTTCGAGCGTCCTTTGTTGCCGCCAAGGGGGAGAATCCATAAAATGTCGCTTCGACTTATTTTCATTCTTGGGATCGTCTTTTTCAGTTGGTATGGGATGATTGGCGCCTCGACGGCGAACGCCGCAGACCCGGCCTCGCGCAAAAAATGTCTTTCGGTTTTACGGGCAGGGTTACGCGCCGATCCCTTTTGGCCGGCGATGCATGCCGCCGAAGCGTTGACGGCGATCGGCGAGACTAGCGATGTCAAAAAGCGACTTGCCCAGCAATGGAAAACGTGCGAATCCGACCAGCAACTTTGCGGCTTGGCTCGTGAGTTGGTGCGAGCAGGCGACGATTCGTACGCCGGCATGTTGAGCTACAAGCTTGCCGATCCAAATTCGACGGGGCGCGTGCATGCGGCCGAAAGTCTTTTTAAGCTGAACAGGCTCGGAGACGAAGCGACGCTGCGTCGCGCCGCGCAGTCGTCTGATAGGGGATTGCGGCAAATGGCGCTGGCCGCTCTGGCGCGGTCGGGCGATGCGGACGCTCGGCGACAAATTGTTGCGGATCTGCGGTCGCAAGACAAAACGGCCCGCCGCCGCGCCGCTTGGTTTCTTTCGGTGATCGGCGCCCCCAGCGATCTTGAGCCGCTGCGAGCCGCTTATCGCAAGGCGACGGATCCGCTTGAGAAAGCGCAGCTTGAACATACGCTTGCGACCCTTGGCGACGCCTCGGCGACTGCGGCGCTGTTTGAGAATCTGACGAGCGAAGTCGCCGCGATTCGCGCCAACGCCGCCTACTATGCCGGCGCCGCCCGGGCGACGCAAGCCGCCCCGGCGCTGCTTGATTTGCTAGAAGATCCGGAAACGGACGTCGCGATTCGTGCGGCCGGCAGTTGGTTGCAGTTGCAAACCGATCCGATCAAGCCAACGCCAGCCAAAGCGCCCGCTAAAGCGGTGGACTATTTGCGCGCGGCGGCGGCGAAAATGGCCCCAGACCAGCGCATGCAGTACGCGACGGTCGACGGCCAAACGCTAGACTTGCATCTTTTTCAGCCGGCCGATTGGAAGCCGACCGACATGCGCCCTTGTCTGATCGCTATTCACGGCGGCGGTTGGAGCGGCGGAGAGCCTCGCAGGCTCTTTCCGATTTGCGAGCGTTTTAAGAGTCGGGGAATGGTCGCGATCAGCATCGAGTATCGGCTTCTGAATCCTCGCAAAGGGATCACCGTTTTTGATTCGGTCAGCGACGCGCAGCGCGCCGTTCGGCATATTCGCCGCCATGCCGATCAGCTGGGGATCGACCCGCAAAAAATTGTCGTATGCGGCGCTTCGGCGGGAGGGCATCTGGCCGTCGGTTGCGCCTTGTTTGATCAAGATGAAGAGCCGTCGAAAGCTCCGCAGGCAAGCGCGACTCCCAACGCGCTGGCGCTGCTTTATCCGGTTATCGATACGTCGCCGGCCGGGTATGGGGCCAATAAGATCGGGGATCGGTGGCGCGAGCTATCGCCGGTCGATCACGTTCGCGCCGGCATGCCGCCGACTATTTTGTTGCACGGAACCGGCGATCCGGTCACCCCGTTCGCCGGCGCCAAAAGGTTCGATCAAGCGATGAAGGAAGCAGGCAACCGCTGCGATTTTCATGTGAACGACGGCGGCATTCATGGCTACTTCATGTACGATCTCGGGCTGTATTACGAGGCGCTCGAACAGCTCGAAACGTTCTTTACCAGTCTCCAGTGGTTGCCGCATGACGCTTCGCCTGAGTAACGCCGCAATACGCGAAGCGGCCAAGTTTCGCTCGTTGCGCCTGGGCGAGCGTTATGGGTGGGGATGCTCGTGCGGGTGATCGTGCGAATGTTCTTCGTAATGTTGTCGTAGCAAATCTTTTCCGTAGTCGTTGCCGTTGGGCGTGCGAACGACGGTATGGATATGATCGCGAGAAGGGGTGCGGTCGCGGATCGGCGCGATTCGACCTTGATGGTCAAATTCGATCAGAATTACGGGGCTATGGATGCGATAGTAAAAGACGCTGTCGTCTTGCGTCTCGCCGATCCAGGCAAAGTAAGTGCGGTCGATCCATTTTTCGACTTCGCTCATCTTCACTTTGGCGTGTCCTTGTTTCATGTTGCCGACATAGAGCCCGATCAATTCCAGCAGCTTCTTCTTTTGCGGATCGGTGAGTTTCTCGCCCGCGATTCCGGCGTAATCCAGTTTCAAATTATCGCGAAACGCCTGGGCCAAGGCGTTGTTGCCGGGCTTGCTCGTTTTCAAGATTGCCGATTGCCGCTGCTGCGAATCAAACGAATTGATCAGCGCCAGCGCTTGGTCTTGTTCGTCCTGAAGGATTTCGACGCCTGCAAACTTGCCGCTGGTCGCGCGGATCGGCTCGCTTCCCATAAATACCGGCGACATGACGACCTGATCGCCGAGCACGAAATAGTTGATGACCAAGTGATGCCCATCCAGCTGCCATCCCCAGGGTTCGGTCGCCGACGGTTCGCCCATGATGGTGATCCAATAGAGCCATTGGCCGTATTCTTCGTGGTTGTTGGTCAGTTCGGCAAGCGTTTCGTTCAGTTTCATAATGTCTTGCGAAAGCTTGAGCCCTTTGGCGCTGAGGCCGGCGCGCATCATGTCGAAAGCGAGTTTTCGCTGTTCGTCATTCATTTCTTTAAAGCTGACGCCCTGTCGCGGATAGCGGTGGAAGTTCGCCCATTTGCGCCATTCGAGGTCGTCGACGGGGAACGTCGTGCGCGAACGTTGCCGCTCGGTCAAAGCTCCGAGAAA
>JBITAD010000526.1:6334-7886 GCA_044439945.1 Blastopirellula sp. JB062 | reverse complement strand
GCCTCGGCGTCGAAAGCTTCTCCGACAAAATCTTGGAGGAGAACGGCCGCGCTCACCTGTCGAAAGAGGTCTACCGTGCGTGGGAGTGGATCGAAAAGGCGCAGTTCCCCAACGTCAACATCGATCTGATCGCCGGTATGGTCGGCGAGACCTGGGAGACATGGCGCGAAAATCTGGTCAAGACGCTCGAGCTTTCGCCCGAGTGCGTCACCATTTATCAGATGGAACTGCCGTTCAATACGGTCTATTCGCAAGACATCTTGGGCAACAAGATCGAAACGCCGGTCGCCGATTGGCCGCTCAAGCGAGCCTGGGTCAACTATGCGTTCGACGAGTTGGAAAAAGCGGGTTACTCGCAGTCCAGCGCCTATACCATGATTAAAGACCCGACCAAAATCAGTTTTAGCTATCGCGACAATTTGTTCGGCGGCGCCGATCTGCTTGCGACCGGAGTCGCCAGTTTCGGCCACATCTCCGGCGTGCATTATCAAAACAAAACCGAATGGGGCGATTACACCGGCGACTTGCTAGAAAAGAAGCAATTGCCGCTCAAACGCGCGTACCGACCGACCCCCGAGCAAATGCTGATTCGCGAGACGATCTTGCTGCTAAAGCGGGGCTATCTCGACGTCGACTACTTCCAAAATAAGTTTGGCGTTAACATCCTCGATAAATGGCGCCCCATATGGGACGAATACGTCGAGACCGGCATGGCGAGCGTCGCAGGCGATCGAATCGAATTGACTCGCGCGGGCCTGCTGCGAGCCGACGGCCTGCTCCCTCCCTTCTTTGAAGAACAGCATCAGGGAGTTCGCTATACATGAGCGACGACTCTCTTGTCTTCATGATGGGCAAGTTCGAGGCCAAGTTTCCGACCGATCGCCAATACGCAAAAAACCATACGTGGGCCCTCCGCGGCGAACAAGGATATCGCTTCGGTTTTACCGCTTACGCCGTGCGGTTGTTGCAAGACGTCTACTTTTTAGAGTGGAACGTCGACGCGCCCGCCCAGTTGCGGCAAGGCCAGGAAATCGGATTTATCGAAAGCAGCAAGGCCGAAAGCGACTTGTACGCTCCGTTGGCCGGACAGTTGACCACCTTCAACCCGGCCCTGTTAAGCGACCCCTCGCAGATTAACCTAGATATGTACGGCGCCGGCTGGCTGTACGAAATCAACGGCTCCGGCGACCAATTAATGTCGCCGCAAGAATACTTCACGCATCTCGAAGGGGTGTGGGAAGTGACGCAGCGAACGATCAAAGGCCAACTCAACGAGTAACCCCATGGCGAAAAAACTGACCGTCGTCCTCAGTCAAGGACAAAGCCAGAATCCGGCCAAACGGAACCTCGAAGAGGAAATCGTCGCCCGATTGCTGTTTCAACCCGGGGTCGAAGTGACGATCATTCCGCACTTGTACGACCTGAAATCAGACGGCCCCAGCTTGCTTTGCCTGGAAGGGATCTCGGGCGACATGGTCGTCATCTCTTGGATGTTCGAGCGGGCGGCCCGTTGGACCCTGGATCGCAACGGCATCCACGGCAAAGTCGGCAC
>JBITAD010000526.1:0-6324 GCA_044439945.1 Blastopirellula sp. JB062 | reverse complement strand
GCCTATGACGCCGACGAAGATGAGTTGGACGAACTCGAAGACGAAACGGAACCGGCCGAGAAAGAACGGGTCGCCGATTCGCGACCTCCTTCCAATCGGTACATCTACTGTTTAGACCTTCGGGTCTCGAACAAGGTCGACGAGTACGTCGAAGAGATCGAGCGAATCGCTTCGGAACTGACGACCTCGGTCGTCCAGTTGGGCGGGCTATCGCTCGACCCGCCGGCCAATCATGCCAACGGCGCCGCCAACCAAGTAACGCCGCAACAACAGCAGCGGCATGATCATCCCACCAACGACACTTACGTCGGCGCGAGCCACGAAGCCCCGATCGAACCGATCCGCATCGAAGAAACCGGCGGTCGACGCTGGTATCCGGTGATCGACTACAGCCGCTGCACCAACTGCATGGAGTGCATCGACTTCTGTCTTTTCGGCGTGTACGGGGTCGACGGTATCGATACGATCTTGGTCGAGCAGCCCGACAACTGTCGCAAAGGCTGTCCCGCGTGCAGTCGCGTTTGTCCTGAAAACGCAATCATCTTTCCGCAGCACAAAACGCCCACGATCGCCGGCAGCGACGTAGTGGCCGACGGCGGCTTAAAGATCGATCTCTCGCAACTGTTCGGCAAGCCGGCCGAAGACCCCAACGCCGTCGACACCGCCATCCGCGAGCGCGACGAACAACTGATGATGGCCGGTCGAGACGCAGTCGGCGACTCGGTCGGCATCCCCCGTCGTCAAGCCGACAAACCGGCCGAAGCGCGCGACGAACTAGACGACTTGATCGACGCGGTCGATGAGTTGGATATTTAACGCCGTCAAAATGGCGCCGCCTCGCTTTCAGCACGTCGCTGCGGCGCCAATCCTCTCTGCGCATTCTCGCCCACCATCGTAACGCAACGCTCGTCTCCCCGCCCAATAGATATTTCGCACGCCCCCGGAAGAGCGAAATTCTTGAAAAGTGGTTTTCTATTTCAATAACGACGCATCTCTACTTTGCGGCGTATTACGTAATATTCTTGCCCCAATTGCACGAGAAATCTCCAAGAACTCCAACCCTCATCCTGCGCTCACGCAATCCTCATATTTGCGACTACTCTTGTGACCATTCGGCCTGCGAGCCTGTTGCCTCGCAGGCGTTCATGAGAACAGGCCATTAAAAACAGTTTGCGTGGAACAGGAACAACAATGCAAGTGACGGCTAGACGCTTCCGGGGTTTTACCCTGGTCGAACTATTGGTGGTGATCGCGATTATCGGCGTGTTGATCGCGCTGTTATTGCCTGCAGTGCAGCAAGCTCGCGAAGCGGCACGCCGAATTCAATGCGTCAACCAAATGAAACAGATCGGTTTGGCGTTGCACAATTATCACGATACGCACAAGAGCTTTCCGCCTGGCGGCATCGTGGCCGAGAAAGTCACCCTGGGCTACGGAGACAATTGGTGCAATACCGGTTCGGCAACGCAAGGCGCACCCTGGACGGTCCTGATTTTGCCGTTTATGGAAGAGAGCGCGCGACACGCTCAGTACGATTTCAAGCTGCCGTTGTCCGCTTCGTTCACTAGCCAAGTTTCTAGCTCGTCTCCGAATTACCCGCTGTGGTACGAGCAAAACGAAAAGTACCAATGTCCTTCCGACCCCGCCTCGGGCAACGGCGTCAACAACCTGAACTACTTCGGCGTGCAAGGTGGCGGTTCTTCCAGCGAAGTCAATTGCTCCGGCGGCAACTCAAACGTCTTCTTCGCCAACGGCATCATGTACGCGAACTCAAGCAGCAAGTTTCGCGATATCACCGACGGCACGACCAAGACCTTTTTGGTCGGCGAAACCAAGTATCATCTGACCGAAGCCGGCACCATCTCAACGTTCTATCTAAGCTGGGCGTCGTCGATTCGCCTCGGCTCCGGCTCGACGATGCCGCACCCGGTGACCTTGGCCGGCGCCTACGAACCGATCAACTCTCGCATTCCGACCGGCGGCCAACAACCGAGCAGCGGCAGCGATTCGCGCACCGGCTATTCGCGGCTCTTCGGCAGCTTCCACCCCGGCGGCTGCAACATGCTGTTGGCCGACGCCTCGGTCGATTTCGTCAGCGAGACGATCAATCTCGACATCTATCGTCAATTGGGCATCCGCAACGACGGCCTGCCGATCGGAGACGCCCAGCAATGATCCGAAGACTCAACGAGAAATTGTCGCTCGCATTTAGGCCCTCGCTCCTGCTGTTTGCCGTCGCCGCGTTTTGCGGCTGCGGCATCCCAACCGACGGCCCCGGCGTCTACGAAGTTTCCGGCAGCATCACCTATCAAGGTCAGCCGCTGCCGCAAGGCGAAATCATCTTCGCCCCCGACGCCGCCGCCGGCAACCAAGGTCCGGCGAGCGTCGCCTATATCCAAGATGGCAAGTTTACGACGCAGCCCGGCAAAGGCCTGATCGGCGGAGCCTACAAAATTGAGATCGACGGCTATCAAACGAAAGCCGAACTCGATGTCGACGGCGAATCGATCGTCGAACCTTTGTTTCGGACTTACGTCACGAAACATGAATTTCCTCGCGAAAATTCGACCTTCGATCACGATGTTAAAATTGACAAACGGCGGAAACGAAGACGCTAAACGCGATCATCCGCCTCTCGGCGGTGCGGCTTCTCCCACCACAAGCCGCACCGTTTTTCCTCGGAATCATCTCGCCTGCACTTAGAAACGAACCGTTCATGCCTATCGCGCCCCGCCGCTGGTTGACCGCGCCCATTTTCTCGCTTTGCCTCGGGGCGGTCGCCGCTTTCGCCAAAGCCGACGGCCCTACCCTGCCCTCCGTACCCCAAGGCTCTTTCTCCATCGTCGTCATCCCCGACACCCAGGCGTATCGGCTGACTCCAGATCCGCAAAATCCCGCCGGCGAAAAAATCGTCAGCAATCGCATCTTTGACGCCCATACGCGCTGGATCGCCGAAAACCTGGAACGGCAAAGCATCGCCTTCGTCAGCCATGCCGGCGACATCGTCGACAAGAACGAAGACGGACAATGGAAAGTCGCCCAGCAAGCGATGAACCGACTGCATGGGAAAGTGCCGTACGGCCTTTCGGTCGGCAATCATGATATGACCCGCCGCGGCGATTCGACATTGTTCCAAAAATACTTTCCCGCCGCGCGTTTCGCCGATTTCGCCTGGTACGGCGGCGCCTACGCACCCGCCAACGACGATACGCAAATCTCCGGCAACAACGCCAACAGCTTTCAACTATTTTCGACTCACGGACTCGACTTCGTCTTTCTGCACCTAGAGTGCAATGCGCCCGACGACGTGCTCGCCTGGGCCGATCAAGTCCTTGAAAAGCACCAAGACCGACTCGCGCTGATCACTACGCACATGTGCCTGGGACCCCGCGATCGCCCCCAATCCGCCGACGACTACTTCGACTCGCCCAAGGGGCGAATGCGGTGGAGCAAGATGCATGGCGAACGGGGCAACTCCGCCGAAGCGATGTGGAACAAATGCTTTCGTAAGCATCCCAATCTTTTCATGGTTTGCTGCGGCGATCAAAGCCGCACGCAAGCGTGGCATTTGATCTCTACCGGAGACCATGGGAATCGCGTACATCAATTGTTGTGCGATTACAGCACCGGTTGGCTTCGCACCTATCACTTTCACCCAACCGAGCGTCGGGTCGAAGCCTGGACCTTTCGCCCCGACGACGAAACCTTGTGCCAAGGCGCCCGCTACGCGCCGAACGTCGATCGTCATCAATTCGAATTCGAGCTTCCCTCGCGATTCGCTCCCCTGCCCTAGCTCGCACTTTGCCATAGTCGCTCGACTAGCGAAGCGACAAAACCGGCATCTCCGCGCCACGCAAGATAGGCGACGGCGGCGACGTTCAATACGACCGTCCCCCAAAACTCAATCAAAAACTTTCGCTTGCTCGTTTTGTGTCGCCAATAACGCTGCGCCGCCAAGGCGCCGGGCCAACCGCCGACAAGCCCCATCACCAGCAAAGTCGATTCCGCCGTTCGCCATTTGCCCCGCTGGGCCGCCGATTTGTCCCAACCGTACGTAACGAACGCGGCCAGGCTCATCACGACGTAGCCGCCGATCACCCACCACGAAATTCGACCTAAGCCTGCCGCAACGACCAAAAAGCTGGCGAACATCGCCACCAGCGTACCCGCCCAGCCAACTCGCCGCCGCAATCGGGGCGTCGGCTCAGCCTGGTCCGCCTCGTCGCAATAGCGGACGTTCGCCGCTTGCGTTCTTCCATCCTTCCCCGGGGCAAGTTCGTACGTTACCAACTCGCCCACTTCCGGCCGTCGCGAGGTTCCAGAAAACGCTTTGATATGAACAAAAACGGAATCTGCGCCCCGCTGCGGAGCGATAAAACCAAAGCCCCGCTCATCTTCCCAACGAGCAATTCTTCCCTGCTTGCGCATTGCACGACTCTTCGCTAACGGCCTAGCCTGGCGGATCGATCGCCCTCAGACGATCGTACGACAAGCTCGCCATCCTACCGCCAGGCCTCCGCGCCAACCAGAAGGAGAAGAACCGCCAGGCAATATAGGCCGCAGAAATCAATTCTCGCTTTCAGCGTCGCTCGGCGTAAATTGAAACGCATAGATATCGGCATCGTCTAAAACAAATTTCAGCCGAATCGGTTTGCCGGCCAGGTCGCTCAAATCGCTCCCCTTCTCTTTCCACCGAATCACTCGATCGACGTCGTTGCCAATCGTTTCTTGCGAGTCGGCCAGCGAATATCCCGCCAGCGGCTTGCCGGCTTCGTCTTGCAGTTCGACCCGTACGCTACCCGCCGCCGAGGTCGCAAAATTGAGCGACAACTGATCTCCCTCGAAAACCAGCGGCTTGGTAACGACGCTACCCACATCTTTTCTGGCCCTGACCGAAGCGAAACCGTCAAGTCGCAACGAATAACGATGCATGTTCGCCGTCGGCTGGCCGTAGTTTTGATTGACGTACAGAGACATTTCAGCGGGCCCGGTTTGCACGACGTTCAACACCGGATAGTTCGTCCGCGAAACCCAATTTTCCAGCCCCGTGCCTGGCCGTACAAAACCTTGATCAAAAGTGCAGTCGTATCGGCTCCCGCCGCGCGACGTCATCAAGACCGCGTCGGCCGTATCGTTGAAGTATTTCGGATGCACGCCGATTTCTTCCGCCTGATCGGCCGTAATCACTTGCCGCCCCGGCATAAATCGAGCGGCCGTCGCAATATAAATATGCGGCGCCCGAAAATAGGGATGCGTTTGATTGGTATAAAGATGTGCGCTCGGCTTGGTGCTTTGCGTATTGCTATAAGACATTTGCACTGGCTCGTCCCAATGGATGAAATCTTGCGATGTCGTCCGAGCGATCGCGCGAATCTTGGAATCGGCCCGCCGATAATAGGCGACGTAGCACTGCTCGGCCGGCGACCAAAAGGCGACGTTCTGCGAGTCGAACACCCACCCCTTATCTCGTATCACCGGCTCTTTCTGCAACTGCTTCCAATGGATGCCGTCGGCCGAGACGTATGCGATCAACCCGCTCGAAGCCGAGCCCCCAATCGCCTTATAACGCTGCTCTGGGTTAACCGACGGGTTCGTATCGAGAAACGGCGAAAAGTTATGCGTAACCGGGGCCGCGTCGGCCAAGATCACATTGTTCTCTTTCGTGCCGTTGACCACGTACTGATTCACCGCCGGCCGCTTCCAATGAATGCCGTCTTCCGATTCCGCATAACAGGTCGTTTCGTTCGCGCGACCGTCGCTGCCGGCGATGGGCACCCCGCGGTAAAAGAGCTGATACTTGCCCTCGTCAGCATGAATGATCGTGGTATATAAGCTGAAACGCCCTTCCCACGGCTTATCGAAACGATACACGATCCCTTCATCGTGCGGCTCGTGCAAAAACAGCTCGGCCTTATCCAGCGAGTCGATCAAGTAAGAGTCGACGAACAATTCGCGGCGAGAACCGATATCGATCGGCTCGGCAGAGGCCGCGGCGACAAGGCCGAGGCCGAACAGGAGGGAAACTAGGCATTTCATCGAGATTGGCGCCTTATAAGTGACCACAGATAGCGAAACGAAATATTTACTAGAGCCGGCTCAAAACCGACTTCGTGCCGAGATTGCCTGATTTTGGCGATGTGCAAAGACGCCGAAACAGGCGCCATGCTGCGCGACTAAATCTTCTCTTTCAGATCGATCTCAAACTGGTTGGTCTTATCCGCAACCACCTCAAGCTCGAGCGGCGTCTTGCTGACGTTGCCGTATTGGCTGGGCAAACTGACAGGCGGATCAGGGAAGCTGCCGTCCATCAGCGGCGAAACTGCC
>JBITAD010000525.1:4262-7886 GCA_044439945.1 Blastopirellula sp. JB062 | reverse complement strand
TCTCGACCAAGCGCTGCCTGATTTAGGAAAATTCGACGCCGTGATCTCTAGTTTTGCGATCCATCATTGCAGCGACCGCCGAAAACGCGAGATTTATCAAGAAGCGTTTGCAGCGCTTTCGCCTGGCGGGGTCTTCGCTAATTTAGAACATGTCTCCTCGCCGACGCAGGCGCTGCACGAACGTTTTTTGAGCGAATTAGATATTCCCCTCGAAGAAGACGATCCCTCGAATCAACTGCTCGACGTCGAATCGCAATTAATCTGGTTACGCGAGATCGGCTACGTCGAAGTCGATTGCTATTGGAAATGGCGCGAGCTGGCGCTAATGATCGGCAAACGTCCCGCCGACTAAACCGCGCCGGCGGTTCTCTCCGCGTTCCCCCAAAAAATTGGTTGCACTCGCACTCCAGTTATCCGATAACGGTCTGCGGTAGATATCACGCGACATCCCAATTCGCGCGACGTCGGCGATCTTCTTCCAGCCGCAGTCTCCCCACGCCCTCCCCTCCTCGGTTAATTCGGAGAATTTCCATGCACGCGCCGCTTCGCTGGTTATTTCTGCTCGCGTTGGTCAGTCCGCTCGCATCGCCGAGTCTCGCCGCCGAACTTCGTCTAGCGACCTTTTCCATCGACGCTTCGCCCCGCATCGGCGCGCCGTTGGCCTACGTGCCGACGAAAGAAATCACCTGGCCGCTCAGTTGTCGGGGGCTGATATTGCTGACGCCTGAAAAGCCGATCGTGCTTTGCACGCTCGACTGGCTAGGGGTCGGCAACGACGCCCATCGTCTGTTTCGTCAAAAGCTGGCCGCCGCGTGCGAAACGACCGCCGACCGCGTCGCCGTGCATACGCTACACCAACATGACGCGCCCCGCTGCGATCTGGGCGCGGCCGCTCTGTTGGCCAAGTACGACGCCGAAAAACGGCACTACGACGTCGAGTTCTTGAACGACGTTATCGATCGCGCGGCCGAAGCGGCCTCCGAGGCGATGCGACGAACAAAGCCCGTCTCCGGCGTGTCGATCGGCGACGCCGAAGTGCGTCAGGTCGCTTCAAACCGGCGCATGCTAGACGCCGCCGGCAAAGTCGTCGTCACGCGCTATACCGCGTGCGCCAACCCCAAAATTCGCAGCCTGCCGATCGGAGTGATCGACCCCGTCTTGCGACTGGTCGCTTTTTATGACGGCGACAAGCCGCTAGCCGTCGTCACGACCTATGCGACGCATCCGCAAAGTTACTACCGGACCGGCGGCGCCAATCCGGATTTCCCCGGCATGGCGCGCGACCAACGCGAAAAACGGACCGGCGTCTTTCATCTCCATTTTAACGGAGCCGGCGGAAACATTGGCGCCGGCAAATTCAACGACGGATCGCATGCCAATCGGCAAGTGCTCGCCGACCGAGTCGCCGACGGCATGCGCCGCGCCTGGGAAACGCAAAAGATCAGTTCGATTACCGCCGACCAAGTCGCCTGGAAAAGCGTCGCCGTGCAACTTCCTTCCGCCGCTCATCTAGACGGCGAAGCGCTCGCGACGGAACTCGCCGACGAAAAAACGCCCCCTAACCGGCGCGTGCATGCGGCCGATAAGCTCTCGTATTTCAACAGCGTAAAGCGGGGCGAAAAAATTGAGATCGGCTGTCTGAGCCTCGCCGAGACGCGCATCCTTTTTTTGCCCGGCGAACTGTTCGTCGAATATCAGTTAGCGGCGCAAAGCATGCGACCTGACAAAAACGTGTTGCTGGCGGCCTATGGCGATTATGGTCCGTTCTACATCGGCACTCGCATCGCATACTGGCAAGGGGGCTATGAAACGAGCCAAGGCGCGACGAACGTTTCGCCCGAGGTCGAGCAAGTCTTAACCGATGCGATCGCCGAATTGCTGGAAACGCCGCATACCAAGGTCCGACCGAGCGATTTTACCGATACGATTGGTCCCGGCTTGCCCCAATAGCAAGTCTCCGACTATCGCTTGTCGCACGATACCAGACCGCCGCAATCAGAAATGTTGGGCGGTCTTTTTCGTTCGTACCGTCATGACCGGTCCATCAATCAATACGGCGCCTCAATGACCGCTCGCAGCCACAAGTCAAGGCTCGGCCAATGCGGCACGAAGGCAACATGTCGGATCGAAGAAACATTCGCGAAACTTTTGCACGTTGCGCCGATTATTTCTCTCCCCCCTCATTTTGATTCGCTATCTTTGAGGGTTGCAGGCCGCCGACTGAGTTTTTCAACCGCTTCGATCAACTTGGTCGGCCAGCTTGTCTGCGACGATTATCGAGGACGAAAACCGGCGCACCGCGTTGCTGGCTGCGATCGTTTTTTCGTTCTCGCAATCGATGACCTCTTCCGTTTAAACGCCTTTAATTTCACGGTGCGACATGATTGCGACCGCTCGTTCGTTACTTCTGTTGCTATTGCTTTCCGGCGTCGTCCACGCCCAAGAAAAATCGCCTGATGCGGCGCAGCCGGCAGATCCGCAAGCGGAAGCCGAAGCGGCGATCTTGGCGGCGATCAAGTCGTACGCGACCGCCTTTAATCAACAAGACGCCGCCGCCCTGGCCGGGCATTGGACGGCCGAGGGCGAATTCGCTCCCCCATCCGGCAAAGTATTGAAAGGGCGCGAAGCGCTGCAAGCCGATTTCGCCGCTTACTTCTCTGCCCATCCGCAAGCGAAACTAGAACTGCTAGAAACTCAAGTCAGCCTCTTGTCGCCGCGGGTCGCTACCGAAGTCGGCGTCGCCGTCGTCTTGATTCCCGATCAAGAACCAAGCCAAACCGCCTACGAGGCGGTGCATGTCAAAACCGCCGAAGGTTGGAAGATCGACCGGATCAGCGAGCAGCAAGTCGCCTCGCCGCCCCCTAGTCATTACGAACATTTGGCCGGGCTCGAATGGATGGTCGGCGATTGGATCGACGCCGATGGAGCCGCCTCCATCGTGACGAACGTTCAATGGACGAAAAATCGTAATTTTCTGATGCGTACTTTTAAGGTCCATCTCCAAGATCGAATCGATTTTGAAGGGACGCAAATCATCGGGTGGGACCCTTACTTGCAAGTAATCCGCTCTTGGACCTTCGATTCGGACGGCGGGTTCGGTTCGGGCCGCTGGACCAACAACGGCAACCGCTGGTCGGTCGCAGCGATTCATGTGCTGCCCGACGGGCGCCGCGGATCCTCGACCAACATTTACGAAACTGTCGACGCGAACACGATTCAATTTCAATCGATCGGCCGGCAAGTCGACGGCGAGTTAATGCCGGGCATTCAAGGGGTAACCATCGTCCGCGCCCCCGCCGAGTAAACCGCGGGCCCCTCAATCCTCGAAACATCTTAGGAGCCATACCGATGCCGAATAAATATTTTTTGAGTCTCGCCGTCGCACTCGCCTTATCGCTTTCCGTGACCGACGCCTGGGCTCGCGGAGGTCGAGCTGGCGGCGGAGGCGGCGGACGTCCTAGCGGCGGAGGTCGTTCGATCTCGCGCCCCAGCAGCGCCCCTTCGCGTACGCCTTCGCTAAGTCGTCCTTCGCCCAGTCGCCCTTCAACGAGCCGGCCGACCTCGCCTTCGCGGCCCAATCTGGGCGGAAGCGGCAATCGCCCGAACCTCTCGAAGCCGAACCTC
>JBITAD010000525.1:0-4162 GCA_044439945.1 Blastopirellula sp. JB062 | reverse complement strand
CCGAACCTCTCGAAGCCGAACCTCGACAATCGCCCGAACTTCAACCGCCCCGGCGGCGACGGCAATCGCCCGAACTTGAATCGTCCCGGCGGCGACGGCAACCGGCCGAACTTGAATCGCCCCGGCGGCAGCGGCGATCGCCCCAATCTCAACCGGCCCGGCAACGGCGATCGGCCCGGTTTTTCGCAGCGTCCTTCCGACAACGATTTGAAAAATTTCCTCAACCTGCCGGGTACCGACGCTCGCCCTAACTTTCCCGACAAAGCTGCAATCGGTGATCGAACTAACATCGGTGATCGAACTAACATCGGCGATCGAACGAAGGTCGGCGACGTCAATATCAACGCAGGCAACAAGATCCAGATCAACAATCGTCAAAACAACATCAATTCGATTCGCAACAAATGGACGAACGTCGACAACCGACCTTTCGATAAAAACTGGTGGAGCAATCACGATCGTTACCGCAACAATCCTGCTTGGCGATGGCAACATGGGTGGGATCGTTACCCTCGCAATTGGTGTTGGCATCCTTGCACCTGGGCGGCGTTCGGCACTTGGTTCTCTTGGAACTGGGCCCAGCCGGTCGCCTACGACTACGGTTCGACGGTCGTCTACCGAGACAATTACGTCTATGTCAACGACCAACAATACGCCACGGCCGATCAGTATTATCAACAAGCCGAGACGATCGCCGACAGCATTCCGCAAGACGCCGACCCCGATAAAATTGAATGGTTGCCGCTGGGCGTTTTTGCGATTAGCGAAGAAAACGCAACCGACAGCAATCTGATGATCCAACTAGCCGTCAGCAAAGACGGAATCATCGCCGGCACGTTTTATAACGACACCACGCAGTCGAGCCGACCGCTTCAGGGCATGGTCGATCAAAAAACGCAACGGGCTGCCTGGAAATTCGCCGACGACAATAACCCTGACGTCGTGATGGAAACCGGGATCTATAACTTGACCAAAGACGAGTCGACCGCATTGGTCCACTACGGCGACGAAAAAACCGAAACCTGGCACTTGATCCGCCTGCCCGACCCCGACTCTGACGCCGACGCCCCAACCGACGCGAACTAGCCGCGCGTCGAAGCATGCGTCTTCCAACCGCGATCGGGCGATTCTCTTAGAGAGTTCGCCCGATTTTTTTATGCGCAAACGTTCCGACGCTTCGTCCGGTCGACGCACCCAGCAAGCGCCCTCTATAATATCGCCTCGTCGCTTTTCCCAACGGCTAGGCGAATCGCATAGCTCTTGGGAAAAGCGACTTGATTAATCAGGCGAAACTCGCGTTTTGGGCGCCGCGATGATTCGCGGCAATCGAGAGACCGCGGCGATCGATATCTATGAGAGGTGAATGCGCGTGCTGAATTTTATCCGATCCAACCGAATAGGGTCGTATCTGTTTGTGACGGTCCTCCTTCTCTTTTTCGCGCTGGCGCCGTCAGCCGCGCACGCGCGCCAGTGGTTACAATGGCACGAGCTGCCGTCGCTCCCCAATTCGCTCGGAGTCGCCGGACCGTTTGCCGGGGTTCATAACGAGGCGTTGATCGTCGCCGGCGGCGCCAACTTTCCTCGTCCTGTTTGGGAGAACGACAAGCAATGGGTCGACCAGATCCATGTGCTGACTCAAGAGGACGGCGACTATGTTTGGCATGAAGGAGGAAAACTCCCTCGAAAAATTGCGTATGGAGCCAGCGTAACGACCCCGCACGGGGTCTTGTGTATCGGCGGCAACGACGCCGAACAGGTCTATCGCGACGTTTTTCTGTTAACTTGGGACGGCTCCAAAGTCACCGTCACTCCTGGACCGCCGCTGCCGGTCGCTTGTGCGTACGCCCAGGCGACGCTGATCGGCGAGACGGTTTATCTCGCATGCGGTCAAACCGATCTCGGCTTAGACAGCGCCGTCAATACGCTCTGGTCGCTCGATCTCTCTCAACTCTCAAGCGCCAGCGAGCAAGCGTGGCGATCGTTGGCGCCGCTGCCGGGGCCTAGCCGCGCTTTCGCATTAGCCGCCGCACAACACGACGGTTATCGAGAAGCCTTGTACGTGATCGGCGGGCGTCGCACTGAAAATGGCGAGACCCAATTCTTGCGCGACGTCTGGAAATACGAACCGCTCGACGATCGCTGGCGACAACAGGCCGACGCGCCGCAGGTGATCATGGCGGGCGAAGCGATCGGAATCGGGCAAAGCCATATCTACGTGTTGGGCGGAGCGGACGAAAGCAATTTCGACAACTCGGACGAATTAAAAGATCAACACCCCGGCTTTCCGCGCAAAGCGTTCAGTTATCACACGATTACAGACACCTGGGCCGACGCCGGTTCGATCCCCGAAAACCTGGTGACCACGACCGCCGTTCGCTGGGGCGACTCGGTCATCCTGCCAAGCGGCGAAGTACGCCCCCGGGTTCGCTCTGCTCACGTTTGGCAAATTACGCCGATCATGCCCGACGACAAATTTGGCACGCTCAACTACGTCGTATTGTTCGGCTATTTAGCGTCGATGGTCGGAGTCGGCGTTTACTTTACCCGCATGAACAAAAACACTGACGACTACTTTCGGGGCGGCATGCGCATTCCTTGGTGGGCGGCCGGTTGCAGCATTTTTGCGACCATGCTCAGTTCGCTCACCTTTACCGGCATTCCTTCTAAGGCGTTCGCTCAAGACTGGATTTACGCCGTCGGCAACTTTACGATTCCGTTGGTAGCGATCATCGCCGTTTACGTCGCGCTCCCATTTTATCGCCGCATCGATGCGACCAGCGCATACGAATATCTCGAAATGCGATTCGGGCGACCGGTTCGGCTGTTCGCTAGTTCCAGCTTTTCGCTGTTCCATATCTTTCGGATGGCCGTGGTCATGTCGTTAACCGGCTTGGCCCTGGCCGTGGCGACCCCGCTTACCCCGGCGCAGGCGGTCTTGTTGATGGGCGCCCTCAGCATTATCTATTGCACGATGGGCGGCATCGAAGCGGTCATTTGGACCGATACGATTCAAACCGTCGTGTTGCTTGGGGGCGCGGTGCTGGCGATCGGGCTGTTGATCTCGGGCGTCGACGGCGGGGTCAGCGGCTTTTTTTCGATCGCGGCAGCCAACGACAAATTCAATCTGGCGAATATGCATTGGAGCGCCACCGACGCCCAAACGGCGTTTTGGATCATCGTCGTCGGCGCGATCGCACAAAACCTTTCGTCCTACACGGCCGATCAAGCGGTCGTGCAGCGCTACATGACGACGCCCAACCAAACGCTTGCGGCCCGCTCAATCTGGACCAACGCCGTCTTGGCGGTTCCGGCCACGCTTCTCTTTTTTACGATCGGCACGGCGCTGCACGCGTTCTATAGCAGTCATCCTGAAAAGCTCGATCCGACGATCACGACCGATCAAATTTTTCCCCTGTTTATCGCTCGCGAAATACCGGCCGGTTTGGCCGGGTTGATCGTCGCCGGCATTTTTGCGGCGGCCCAGTCGACCGTTTCTACCAGCATGAACTCGACCGCCACGACGCTGGTCACCGACTTCTTAAAACCGATGAACTGCTGCAAAACCGAACAGGGCTATCTGAACGCAGCTCGCATCTGCACGTTTCTGATCGGCATCGCCGGCACTTGCCTGGGGCTGGTGTTCGTCCATCCCGAAATCCGCTCGCTCTTCGATGCGTTCATTATGGTCATCGGCCTGTTTATGGGCGTCTTGGGCGGCCTGTTCCTGCTGGGCGCATTGACTCGCCGCGCCACTCAATCGGGCGCATTAATCGGCGCCCTCGTCGGGGCGGGCGGCATGTTCTGTCTCTGGAAATTTTCGTCGCTCAACGGCTATCTTTATACGGCGTGCGGCATCACGATCTGTTTCGTCGTCGGATACGCCGCAAGCTTTTTGGGCGAGCCTACCGATCGCAACTTGATCGGCTTGACGATCTACGACCAGCGCGACGTCGAAGAGGAGAAGAAATAACCGCTCGCGCCGTGCGATCGATTCGCTTTGATCGACTGCAGGCATACAATAAGAATAGGCGCCCAGGCCATGCACTCCATTTCAATACGAGGAATCATCGCATGTCAGCTCCTATCTCTGATCTGATCGATCAACTTTGGCGCGGTTTTCGTCAGTTGAATCCGCAGGCCGATCGCATCGTCGATTTGCTTG
>JBITAD010000524.1:0-7878 GCA_044439945.1 Blastopirellula sp. JB062 | reverse complement strand
CGGCAAGCCGCTCCAAGGGGACGCGAAAACTTTGCGGGTCGGGAAAGGGGAGATAGAGCTTGCCGCTTCCCGAGAAATCGGCGTACAGGTCGAAGCAGTGTCCGACGTCGGTCACAATGAGAAACGGAGGCCATTCCGGCAGCGCTTTCGCGTAGCGTTCCGCTTGGTTGCGGGCCTTACGCATCGCCAATTGCCAGGCGGACGTGCCGCGTTTGGCGGTTCCTTGTCGAGCCTTCTTTTGCTTGGCCTTGGTGACGGTCGCCAGAGCTTCCGCTTGTTCGGCGTCCCGTCGTTCGCTTCCCTGTTTCGATTCAAGAACGAAACAGCTCTGACGATACAAGTCGACGCGACCATTGCTGGTCGTGCCGTCGCCATTATGAAAGGTGACCTTCTTCTCGAACGTGTAAGTGTTCTGATCTTCGTCCGCGATTGTGGGATCAGGACAGGGGACGTCGAGCAACTGGCAAAGTTCGACAAGAAACGATTGGGAGTTGGCCAACTCGGCGCCCGCGGAGCCTTTCCAGCGGGCAATGAATTCATTAGCGGTCATGTCGGGCCCGTAATGGGGGAAGTAGGACCCCAAGAAGATACCCAAACGACCAGGTAAATGCGAGATGCGTGCATTGCCGATCGTTCGAAGTGAGATCATCCAAACGATTTAAACGTCAATCTCGAAATCAGGCCGCCTGTAGGGGCGCCAGCGTTGCCGCTCGCAGCCGATCGGCCGCAGTTGCGGCGATTGTCTCGCATTGCTCGACGCCAACGCTAGAGAAGCCACAGCGACGCGCGGCGATCAGCGTCGAAGCCGAGCCGGCGAACGGATCCAAGATCCGCGGCTTCTCCCGATCGGAGACGACTTGGCAGATCTCGTCCATTAGGTCGACCGGCTTTTGTGCCGCGTGGACGCGTTGACCGCCCCGAACGTAGTTGTGGTGGAAAACGCCGGGGATGCACTTCGCGCCGGCGACGGTCGATAGCTTCCCTTTTGATCCCCACACGATGAACTCCGCCTGTTGACGGAAACCGCCAAGCCGCGGCCGCGATTGCTGCTTATCCCAAACCGCGACCCCTTGCCAGACGAACCCGGCGGCTTGAATTGCATCGCTCATGACCGGCAGGTTCCGCCAGTCGATAAAGAGCGCCACCACGCCGCGATCGGCGAGCAGCTCAAAGCAATGCGAAAGCCAGATCGTCGACCAGGCTAGATAGCTGCGCTGGTCGCGGTTGTCGCCGAAAAAATTCGGGTGCAGCTTCGCGCCGGTTTGTTGGTACTTGGCCGACGTCGCTTGACGTCGCGCCGAAGCGTGTAGGCCGCCGCTTGAATAGGGCGGGTCGCTGATCACGGCGTGAAACCGTTCGCCTTTCGCCGCCAGCTTCGGCAAAACCGTCAGGGCGTCGCCGGCGATCAGCTTCGTCGCCCGCCGGTTGTAGATCGTTCGCATGTTGCTTCCTCATTCGTTGTCGTCGCCGCCAAGGCGCAGGCAACAAGATCGCAGGGAAAGCGAGCGAAGCAACCGCAAACGACGCCGCTCGAGCAATTCGTTCCAGGTCTGGAACTTAGACGACGGCGATCATGATCTCGGCGTCGAGATCTTGGCCGTCGGTCGTCGTGAAGGGGATTGCGATCGCGTACGTCTTGCCGGCGACGCCGCCGACGAAGAACCCCTGGATCCCTTCGGCGATCGGTACCGGCGTCTCGCCTGGTTCGCAGATCTGCGCCGCGTTCTTGGTCGCCCCTTGGATCGCGAAGCCGTCGCCGCCGTCGAGCGCCGCCCCGTCGGCGTAGGTGATCACGATCGCTTCATCGTCGACCGCGTCGATCGTTTCGCCAGGCCACAACACGCCGCCGCAGTTGACGACGAACGATTTCGACTCGCGGGCGTTCTTCTGAATCGTGCGTTTGACGACGGCTTTCGTCATGGCGTTTCCTCCTTCGGTTGGAACATCTGTTTGTACTTCCCGCACTCGCAAGTGATGTAGATCGGCGGCGGCGGTTCGGCCGCGGCCGCACGCGTGGCGATCTCGAGCAGTCGGGCGTTGTGCTTGATCAACGCGAACGTGATCGACTCGAGTAGATCCATCAGGTCGGCGCTAAATTTGCCGCGAACGATTGTGTTCCGTCGCTTCCACTTCCACGCGGACAGGTGCGCGGCGACGATCGGGCATGATCGCGCCGCCTTCTCCAGCTCGCCCATGAGAGAGTGGGACGGCAAATTATGCCACTCGCGTTCAAAGTTCGGCGCCGCGTCGCGAAAGTGATCGTCTCGCCGCGGTCGCTTCCAGCTCGGCGGCTTGCGTTCGTCGTCGGTCGTCATGCGTGGCGCTCCTAGTTGCTATCGGGAAGATCAAACCGGACCAGGTCGGCCGCCAGGTCAAACGCCGCTAGGTCAGCGGCCAGGTCGAAGCGGGCGAGCAACTCGGCCAGGTCGTACGTCGCCAGGTCGGCCGGTATGACGAACAGACCGCGCTCGCCCGCCAGGTCGTACGCCGCCAGGTCGTCTTTGAGAACGTAGCGCACTTCGGCCGCCTGGATCAATACCGGACCGAAACCGTCGACCGGCGCCAGGCCGATGATCGCCTGCAGCTTGCGCAGCTCGGCCGCCCCGCCGATCGCCGCCGCCAGGCGTGCGACTTGGGCGCGGGCGTGATGCGTCAGGCTGACCAGCTCGCCCCCGTTGGCGACGTCCGCAGCTCGGTCGCCCGTCAGGCCGGCGATCGGATTCGGCGCCAGGCTACCGCCGGCGACCAGATCGAGCCGGTCGACCAGGTGCGCGGCGATCGTCCCGATCCGGATCGGAAACGCGGCCGCGATCGTCGGCGAGATCTTCGCCAGGTGGGCCGCGATCGTGCGTAGCTCGGCCGTAGAGCCGCCGTGGTGCGTCGGCGGCGACCAGGTCGATCGACTTGCCACCTGGTTGCGACGGGCGACCAGGCCGGCGGCGATCACTTCCTGGAAGTGAAACCGGGCCGCGGCCGTCGGCCAGGTGATCAGGTCCGCGACCGCGGCGATCGGCGAGATCTTCACCAGGTGGGCCGCGATCGCGAGTAGAAGGTGCGTAGAGGCGCCGTGGTGCGTCGGCGTTGACCAGGTCGATCGACTTGCCGCCTGGTTGCGGCGTGCGACCAGGCCGGCGACCAGGCGTCGCCGATCGAGCAGCTCGGCCGCGGCCGTTTGCCAGGTGATCGGCTGCGCGACCGCGGCGATCGGCGAGATCTTCGCCAGATGGGCCGCGATCGTGCGTAGATCGGCCGTAGAGCCGCCGTGACGCCTCGGTGGCAACCAGGTCGATCGACTTGCCGCCTGGTTGCGGCGAGCGACCAGACCGGCGACCAGGCGCCGCCGGTCGAGCAGCTCGGCTGCGACCGTTTGCCAGGTGATCGGCCGCGTCCAGAGCAGGGCGAGCGGTCCGAACGTACCGAAGCCGTGCAGCTCAAGCCGCTCGGGCGCGGCGTCGATGCGCCAGGTCGCTTGTCGGCGATCGGCGACGATCCGCCAGGCGTGCCACCAGGCGCCGCCGGCGTAGGGCCGCGCTGCAGCAGGTGCAACTAGGCCGGCGATCGGCTTCGGCGACCAGGCGACCGCCACGACTAGGTCGAGCCGGTCGACCAGGTGCGCGGCGATCGCCCCGATCGGGATCGGACCAGCGACCGCGATGATCGGCGAGATCTCGGCCAGGTGGGCCGCGATCGTGCGTAGAAGGTGCGTAGAGGCGCCGTGGTGCGTCGGCGTTGACCAGGTCGATCGACTTGCCGCCTGGTTGCGAAGTACGATTAGGCCGGCGGCCAGATCGCGACGGTCGAGCAGCTCGGCCGGCTTGCTCGCTGGCGACCAGGTTCCGCCAGTCGCGCGACCAGGTCGATCGATCGCGATCGCGGCGACCAGGTGGGGCGCTTGGCGGGCGCCGATTGTCGTCGGGGTCCGCGTCGTCGCGCTTGGCGCTAACGTCGCCGCGGCATGATCGCGACGGGTCGACCTCCGCAGCTCGGCCGCTGCGGCTTGCGCATGATGACGGGGCGAAAATGCCGCGCCGCTGGTTTGCGCTGTGTGATTGCTGGCGACGTGCGCGAGCAGCTTCGACCAGCCGGTCGATTGTTCGACGCCGACCAGCTCCATCAACGCGCCTTCCATGAGCGTGCCGGACATGAGGGCCATTCAGTCGACTCCTGGCTCAAAGTCGAGATCGCTGGCCGCGATCCGCTCGCCGTACTCGGCGAACTTGGCCGTCTTCGTTTCGATGTAATCGGCGTAGGCGTTTAGCAGCGTAACCGCGGCCGGACCGAGCAAACCACGCGGGAATCCGGTCGCGTCCCACAGATAACGCGTCTTAGTGCCGAAGTCGGGGTCGTCTTTCTTACGCTCGAGCTGGTTGCGGAGTTGGTCGAACTTGTCGCGATCGACGTCCCCCATCGCCATTCGCCAGCCAATCCCGGTGTCGTAGCCGTCGGCGACGATCGCGCCCCACCAGTCGAAGACGTCGGCCGTCTTTGTAGCGATCGCGACCGCGGCGGTTAGCGTCGGTACGACGACCGCTTTCTCTTGTTCGGTCGGCGCGTGGTCCCAGTCGATCCGGACCGTCGCGCCGGCGATCTCGTGGAAGGTTGCGTTGGTCGATTCGTGCGTATCGTTGACGATCGCCACGCCAACGACGCCGGGGATCGAGTACGCGGCAACCAACGAATCAATTTGAACCATCGCATCACCCTAGGTAGCTTACGCCGATATTAAAATCGTAGTACGTCCCCGTGCCGCTCACTGAAGCTTGCATCGCGGCAATGTAGTTTTCGCCTTCGTCAAGCGCGTAGACGTAGGTTGGGCTAATCCGCGAGAGGCCTGCGGCTTTCGCCGGCGTCCCCAGCGCTCCCCATGAGACTACGCCGTTTAGCATCGTCCCCACCTGTACCTCCATGCCCGCCGTCGCTTGCGAAATCGTGAACATCGACGACAAGTGCGCAACGATTGGGAGGCCGGGGCAAACGTAAACCCTTGAGCTGCTTGAGTTGTTCCATTCGCGAATTGTTACCGACGCATAGGTGTGTGACGAAGAGACCGAACGGAAAGCCCGAATCATCCGTTGGTTGTAATAGTTCCATACGAACCGATACTGGGGCGAGTCGTAAAAATCGCCGCCGACGCCCGCCCCGCGAACGGTGCCGACCCACAGCGATTTCGCCGCCGCGTTGCGAACAAGAACGCCGTCTTGCGTCGTGTTCGCCGTCGCCCGAGTTGTTGCGTTCGTCCACTTCTGTAGCTCGAGCGTGGGAGATCCCGAGTTGTAATTGATGTAAACGTCGTACGCTTCCGCGTTCGCGATCGGATTACCGCCCAGGTCGTTTTGCGAGTCGCGATTGAACGAAAGGTTGCCCCCTAGGTCGACCAGCTTCCACGCCGCCGCCGCCGGATCGTAGAGCCGTACGAATTGGTCGATCGCAGGAACCCAATACAGCAAGTTCTGGTCGACGTAGTTGCCGTTGGGCTCGGCGCTCGTTGGGGAGAGCGACAGGCGACCGCCGACATGCTGCGGCGTTTCGGTCGCGACGTCGCCCCACGCCGCCGCAGATCCGCTGATCAGCTTCAGCGCTTGGCCAGGCGTTCCGGCGGCGGTGGGCATTTGCACGCCGCCAAAAGTCAGATCGTCGACGATCGCCGCATCGGCCGTGATCGCATCGGCGACCAACTCGGCGACCGTGACCGCGTCGAGATCGGGGTCGTAAATGTTGACGATCTCGAGCGCTTCGGGCGCGATGTCGCCGACCGAGATCGTCGCCGAGCTGGTCACGTTCAAAAGCGAGCCGGTCGTGCTTTTGATCAGCCCGCGGCTGATCTGAAAGTGCAGCTCGCTAAATCCGAGCGTCCCCTTGCCGACTTCGACGTTCTCGCCGTGCCGGATGACGTAGAACATCGTTTTTCCGATGTTGGCCGCCGACGGCAAAAAGTACCGCGACAGCGCCGCCAACGGCAGCGTCGCCGAGCCGGTGCCGATCGCCCCGATCGGACAATAAACGAGAGCATCAAAACCGAACGCCATCACGACCCCCAGGCGCCGCGCGACCAGGTCAGCCGCGCGGCGAACGAAACGAAGTACTACGGATTAAAAATCCCTTTTTGCGTCAGCGTGATGATCCCGGTCGTCGGAATCTGGATATTGACCGGGCCGTTCTGTAGAACCGCGATCAAGTCCATCCCCGCCAGCGGCAAGATCGCGGTCGTCTTCACGTCACTGGCGACGTCGCCGGCGTCGGCCGCCGCGCCGAGCGCGGTCACCGACAGCTCGCGAGCGCCGCGGATCGCGGCCGCCGATAGCGTGCAAGTCGCGCCGCCGCCGAAGTCGAGCGCCGTTCCGCTCGGCAGATCGGCGTCGAGTCGTTCGACCCACAGCGTCGTCGCGCTGCTTGCCGCGTCGGCCGCTAACGTGACGTCGATCTTGCCGTCGTCGTACGCAATCAGTCGATCGTTCGCCGGCGTCGCGTCGTCGCCTCCTACTTGCTGATAGATCAACGACGCGATAACGTTTTGGCCCGCTTCCAGGTCGCCGAACCCGACGTCGGCCGCGTCGTATTGAACTTGGTCGAGCGCGTCGTTGGCCGCTTGGGTTTTGCTCGCCAACGTTTGCCGCGCGTAGGACGCAACCGAGATTTCGACGCCGCCGCCGGCGAAGAACTCGGAGAGAAAATCGTGGTCCCGGTTCGGGACATAGGTCGACGTGTCGCGGACCAACAAGATCCGCAGAACGTCGCTCGTCCAGTCGACTTGGTGCAAGCCGTTGTTGTAGAGAATCGCGCTCATCCGATGCGCCTCCTTGCGTTAGGGATTTTGCCCGCGGCGAATCGCCTCGAGCGTAGTCGATTGCGCCACCGCGCAGATCCGCGCCGCCTGGTCGAGCGCGGCGCGGTGAAACTCCGGCGCGTCGTCCATATATTGGTGGTCGTAGTGCAGCAATTGCGGCGGGTGGATCAGGGCGCCGTTGGTTCGGCTTGCGCTGATCAGCTTGTGGCCGCTCGGCCGGTTTTGCAGGTGGTGAAAGGTGAAGACTTCTTTCACGTTGTCGGGGACGCGGATCAGCGGCTCGCCGACGATCGGCAGCCAAGCGTTCCGCAAACTGCGCCACAGAGCGATCGGGTGCCGGTAGATCGGATCGCTGAGAACCATCACGCGCACCGGTAAGCCGCGGCGGCGAAGTTGCTTGGCGAGCTGCATCGCGCCCCATCCCGCGCCCCAACTGTAAGCGTAGATTCCGATCGTCGGCTTCTGGCGATACTGCTCGGCGAGCGACAGGTGATAGGCGGCGACCGCGTCCCAGTCTTCGCACCAGCGGAAATAGTGGACGCGACTCCGCACGCCGTCGCAATGCGTCTCGCGCAGCTTCTCGGCCAGGTCGATCGTCCCGTGCCAGGTCGCTTGCGATTGCGTAAAGCCGCTGATCGCGTTATGAATCAACAGAGCCATATTCTCACCTCATGGAACCGACGTGACGAACGACGAGACGATCCAAATGCCTGGTTGCGTCGTCGTCTGGTTTTGTCGATAGTGGGCGACCATTCCCAGTCCGGACGCGTACGGGACGCCGGTGACGTTGTAGCCGTGCAGGTAGAAGTCGGTATTACTCGCCGGATTCGTCGTCGCTTTCACCCAGAACTTATTTGCTGTTGACGAACTTCCGCCGTTCGCCTCGGCGGCGGTTACATAGAGCGACGACGGTTCGCCAGCGAGCAGAACCAGCGCGTCGACGACGTCCCCCGCGACGCCGCTTTCCCGCATGATGATCTCGCCGTAGCCGGTCGGCGCTTGTTCTAAATGCCCGGTTTCGTCGTCGGCAATTTGGACGTAGCGAAACGCCGAATGACTATGCAGCTTTACCTTGGCGTAGGTCAGGCCGTGCA